>JBGTDH010001020.1:0-4958 GCA_041748435.1 Pirellulales bacterium | reverse complement strand
GCTGGCAAGCGAGGCACGCGCCGTGCTCGATCCCGAGAATTGGTGGCGCATGCTTGGCGTGTGGTTAGCGCTCAAGCTAATTCACGAGACGGCCCACGGGTTGGCATGCAAGCAGTTTGGCGGCCAAGTGACTCGGGCCGGCGTAATGCTCATCCTCTTCGCGCCAATCGCGTATGTCGATGTGACCAGCTCCTGGCGATTCCGTTCGCGCGGGGCACGCATTATCACGGCGGCCGCGGGAATGTATGTCGAGCTGTTCCTCGCGGCGTTGGCCGTCATCGCCTGGCGACAAGCGGACCCTGGTCTCGCACGGCGGTTGCTGGTCGATCTGGCGTTCATGGCCAGTGCGAGTACGCTGCTGGTCAACGCGAATCCCTTGATGCGGTTCGACGGCTACTTCATGCTCTCGGACGCTTTGGGGATTCCCAACCTGGCGTCGTGCGGTCAGCAGTGGCTGTTCTTGCAGCTCCAACGTCTCCTGGGAATTCCCATCGCCGCGCCCGCCTGGCCGGTCCGCTCGCGCCGCATCATCGGCGTGTATGCCGTCGCGGCGATGGTGTGGAAGACCCTGGTTTACCTGGGGATTTGCCTGGCCCTTGTGAGTTGGCTTTCCTACGCCGGCGCGATCCTGGCGTCTGCGTTCGCAATCAGCCGTGCCGCGCCGGCGATCTGGCAGGGACTGTGTCGCCTGCAAACTGCTGCGGGTTCCCGAAGCCTGGCTCCGCGATTGGCAGCGCTGGGCGCGGTCGCAGCCAGTGGGATGTTTCTTGGCGGGCTCGCGTTGCTGCGTCCCGCGTGGATTGTGGCGCCCGGCATTGCCGAGTACGCACCACTGCACGCGGTTCGCGCCGGCAGTCCCGGGTTTGTGGAACAGGTGCTGGTCGTCAACGGCGCGGCCGTGACCGCCGGTCAGACGATGGTGACGCTGCGCAACGAGGAGCTTACCGCGGAGTTCAACGATCTAAGTCTCGCGATCGAGCAGTCGGTGCTGCGGGCTCGCCTGCACCAGCAGGCCGAGGAGCAAGCCAAGTGCCAGGCAGAAATCAGTAACCGTGAAGCGTTGGAGAAGAAACGCAGCGAAGTTCAGCGACAGCTTGACAGTTTGGTGATCCGTGCCCCGGCTGCGGGCCGTGTTACTTCGCGCAGCCTGGAATCGCTCGTCGGTCAGTACTTGAAAGCCGGGGACGAGATCGCAACGCTGGGAAATGAGACGTCGAAGGAACTCGTGCTGTCGGTAGCGCAGGAAGACCTTGCGCTGTTTCGCGCGCAGCTCGATCGGGACGTCCACGTGGCTACCTCCGATAGCCGCGATTTACGATTCGCCGCCGCACTCAGCCGTCTGGAACCGCGTGCCACGCAGGAACCATCGCATAGCGCGATGTTGGCAACTGCCGGTGGCCCTTTGCCGGCGATTCCGCGCGAAACAGAATGGCAGCTCTTGGCTCCATGCTTTACGGGACGCGTGCGCCTGACTTCACAACTGAGCCAGTCGCTGCGCTGCGGCCAGATCGCCACGGTGGGGTTCCGCAGCGCCGAAGAAACCATCGCCGCCCGCACCTGGCGAGCATTCGAGCAGTGGCTCGCGCAGCAGCTCGATCGCGGCTAACCGCGGCCCTAGCGCAAGAGCACGGGGGCGATGACGCGTTGCGCTTGCGCACAGTTTTGTGGCACAAACTCGAACACGTCGATCATGCGCCCTTGGGACGCAGAAGCGCCGAGATTCACGCGGTGACGATCCACGCTCACGAGCCGCAACTGATGGGCCGCTTGCAGCTCCGCCAGCCAGTTCTGCAAGGCTTCATTGTTGCGGCTGTCCCAATCGACCTTGCTAAGCACGACCCGCAACGGGCGGCTCTCGGAAATGCTCTCCCAGCGCGGCGGCAGGCCGCGCCCGCAGGTCGAATAGATCCGCTGATTGCAAAAGTACTCGGGCCGATTGGGAAACGATTGCCCGATCGCCCCGGTATTGAGGCCCAGGTCTCGTTCCGCACACGCCACTTCTGCGCCCTGGGTGTGGCTAGGCCAAAACCAACGAGCGAAATCGCGGCTCACTTCGTCGGTCGGATCCTTATAGGAATACGATAAGTCTGCCGCCAGGATGCCGCTGCCGATGCACCACAAAACGGCGACGCCACCAACCCAGGCTCGCCTCTGATGCACCTGGCCGCGAATCAGATTGATGAGCGTGGCCAAGCCCAGGCCCGCCATCAGGCAAATCGCGGGCGCCACGTATTGCATGGTCCGCGCGCTAGCCCCATAGGGATAGCGTCCAAGCAAGGCGGCAATCAACCCCATCCCGAACGGCGCCAGAAGCAACGCAATCGTTTGCCGCTGCCTTTGTCTCCACAGCACGATGACCGCCGCCAGGCAGAGCAGCAACGTGGCCGCACTGCCCGCCCGTTTGCTCCCCAGGGGGTAAGCCATCATCAGACTGCTGTGCTGATCGGCGATCCAGATCAGCAACTGCCCCGGATGACGCCACGGTGGAAAGCCCGACTGCCAGTAGGTCTCGACCATGCCGGGGCCTGAGGCAGCGAACTGCGGCCGCAGATGAGTGATGTAGAGGAAGGCCGCCATGCTCGTGACCGTGAGGATACAGGCGCCGCACGCCAGCCACACGCTCAATCGCCGCTGCCGACCTACGCTCGGCAGGATGGCCAAACCCATCGCGCCGATCACGAAAACCGACGGGAACGACATACCCAGGCACAACGGCGCGACCAGCGCCGTGAGCCACAAGGGACGAGTGCGTTGCGGCGCACTCAGCCAATCCAGCGCCAGCCAGATCAGCAACATCGCAATTAACAGATCGCCGGCGTAGGGCTTGGCTTCCGCGCTGTGGCGGATCAAGAAGTACGACACGGCGAAGATGGCCACGGAGAAGGCGTAAGCCCACCCCTGCCAGAAGCGAGCCGCCAGCGCGCGAAACAGCAGCACGCTGCCCATGCCGCAGAGCATGGGCACCAGCCGCAGCGTCCACTCGCTAAATCCCAGCCAGCGAACGATGGTGCACTCGATCCATAGGAAGAGCAGCGGCGCGAACTGCTCATGCTCGAGCGGCCGCCACAAATCGAGATAATCTCGATCGAGAAAATGGACCGCGAGAAATGTCTCGTCGGGAAACAACGGGAAGTGGAGCAGGTATCGCGTCAGCCGCAGGACAATGCCGAGTGCCACGAAGGCCCAGGCCACCTGATCGGGGCGGAAAACGGCGGTTTCGGTGTTGGGCTTGATGTGCAGTGCGGTGTGCATGCGGCGAAAGTAAATAAATTGCGGGCCGCGTCCAAGATCGCTTTAGAGTTGGCTTGAAGAAGCTCGTCAAACTGCCAAATTGACAGTCGTTTGAGCAAACTGTGTGGCCCGACTACCCAATTGACAGGTCAGCTCTACGCGACCCGCAATTGGTAAGACATTCCTGCGATGTAAACCATTGGCAGTAGTTGTGTTACACCGCGATGGCATGTGCGAACCTGCCGGCACGGCCTTTGCTTTTGTCACCCCAACCCGCAATGCAATGAACGAATGGGCAGCCGTTTCAGGCACTCGGAAAGGCCAGCCCGAAGACGCGAACAAAAAACCGCAGACCGCCCGGCGTGGTCGCGTGAAAACGTAAAGGAGCATTCAACCAATGGCACAAGGCGAGAAAATTATCGGCATCGATCTGGGCACCACCAACTCGGTGGTGGCCGTGATGGAAGGCAAAGAGGTCAAGGTGATCCCCAACCCGGAAGGCAACCGGCTCACGCCCAGCGTGGTGGCGTTCACCGATAAGGCGGACATCGTCGTCGGCGAGCCGGCCAAGCGGCAGGCCGTGACCAATCCGCGCCGCACGATCTACAGCATCAAGCGATTCATGGGCCGCCGCCACAACGAGGTGGCCAGCGAAGAGAAGATCGTCCCCTACGAGGTTGTGGGCGGGCCCGAAGACTACGTCAAAGTCAAAGCCGGCGATAAGCTCTACACGCCTCCGGAGATTTCGGCGAAGGTGCTGCGCAAGCTTAAGGAATCGGCCGAGGCTTATCTCGGCCACAAGGTCAACAAAGCCGTCATTACGGTGCCGGCCTACTTTAACGACGCACAGCGCCAAGCCACCAAGGACGCGGGTGAGATTGCCGGTCTGGAAGTCGCTCGCATTATCAACGAGCCTACCGCCGCGGCCTTGGCCTACGGCCTGGAGCGCAAAGAGCACGAGAAGATTGTGGTCTTCGATCTGGGGGGCGGCACGTTCGATGTCTCCGTGCTGGAGGTGGCCGACGGCGTGTTCCGCGTCATCAGCACCAACGGCGATGGCCACCTCGGGGGCGACGATTTCGACCAGGTGCTCATCAACTACGTGGCCGACGAGTTCAAGAAAGAGCAGGGCATCGATCTGCGGAAGGACACGATGGCGCTGCAACGGTTGCAGGAGGCCTGCGAGAAGGCCAAGAAGGAGCTCAGCTCGTCCGGCGCCACCGATATCAACCTGCCGTTCATTACCGCCGATGCCAGCGGCCCCAAGCACCTGCAGGTGAACATCAGCCGCAGCAAGTTCGAGCAGCTCGTCGATGGTCTGATCGAGCGCTGCCGCGGACCGGTGACCCAAGCCCTGAAGGATGCCAAGCTGCAACCCAGCGCCATCGACGAAGTGGTGCTGGTGGGCGGATCGACCCGCATCCCCAAGGTGCAGGAGATGGTCAAGAAGATGTTCGGCAAGGAGCCGCACAAGGGCGTGAACCCGGATGAAGTGGTGGCCATCGGCGCCGCCATTCAGGGCGGCGTGCTCTCGGGCGAAGTGCAGGACATTCTGCTCCTCGACGTGACCCCGCTGAGCCTGGGCATCGAAACGCTTGGGGGCGTGTTTACGAAGCTTGTCGAACGCAACACCACGATTCCCGCCGAGCGGAAGCTGGTCTTCAGCACGGCGGCCGACGGCCAGACCGCGGTCACCATCAGCGTGTTTCAAGGCGAACGGGAAATGG
>JBGTDH010001019.1:0-5075 GCA_041748435.1 Pirellulales bacterium | reverse complement strand
CCCCCAGCCCCCGACCCCTGACCCCCAGCCCCCGATTCCTCTCCCTGACCCCCGCCCCCTGACCCCTGACCCCTGCTCTCGCCTTCTCCCGGCGCAACCTGCCCACCCGGGTCCTGCACACCACTGTCGCGAAGCACGGCGTATTGCGAGGCCTCCTGTTGCTCGGACGTCAATCGCCCGCTGAACGAACCGGAGGCGTACTCGGGACTGGGGCGCGGGATCACGGCGCACACGGCCAGCACCAACGCAATTAACGCCGCGCCGGAGCCGATCCATAAACTGGTCATCAGCGGCGGCATGGCCAACTTCCGCTGTCGCAAATAGCGCCGCACTCCCAGAACCGCCGTCGAGAGCAAGAGCCCCAGCGCGCTGGCGACGTACACGATTAGATAAAAAAACGCCGCCCGGCGGGACTCCAGATTGTCGGCGGGAATGAACCGCTGTCCTAACCCAAACAGCGGCAGCGCCGCCAGCGAGAAGTACACCACCCACACGCCGGGCGCCGAAGACTTCTTTCGCCTCCTGCCGAAGAGTTGCCGCCACACGGAATTGTCGGCCGGATTGAGCGGCTGGGATTCTGTTTGCGTGGCGATCGCATTAACGTCCTCATCCAGACCGGCCACTTGCAGCAGACCTTCGCCGCTGGCGTCTTCCTGCTCGTCGATGAGCGTGCAATCCCAGGTGAGCTTGTGCGCGCTCCACCACACGATGCCTAGGATCACCCACGCCACCACGGGCTGCTCGACGAATCGCATCACCGCGAGCGCCATGGCGCCGGTGAGGGCCATTCCATAGACGACGGCCTTCTCGGCGCCTTCTTCCATCGAAATGCGGCCGATGAGCACAATAGCCATCACGAACCAGCCCATCACCCAGCGGAGCCGCTGATCGTAGTCGCCCGAGTAGCCGGCCAACACCAGAAAGAACATCAGGCTGCCCACCAGCAGCATGATGAGCGCGGGACTAATGGCGATGGCCACGTAATCGGCCCAGGTTTTGTCTAAACGCCGCGCCACGTTGATTCTTCCAGAACTCCCGAGCTGTATTTCGAACATCTTAGCATAGCCGCATTGGGGACAGGACGTTTTGAACCGCGGCGGCTACGTCGATATACTGGGTTTTTGTCCGCGATCAAAATCTCCGTGGTTCGCCGCCTATGTCTCCCCTGCTGCCCCTGAGTCGTCGCCAGTTGCTGCTTCGCTCCGGCATGGGCTTGGGAGCGTTGGGGCTGGCGGGCATACTGTTCGAGGAAGGAGATCTTGCGCAGGCCGCCAATCCGCTGGCCCCGAAGGCGCCGCACTTTCCGGGCACGGCCAAGCGTGTGATTCACTTTTTCTGCAACGGCGGGCCTTCGCACGTCGACACCTTCGATCCCAAACCGGCGCTGGCAAAGTATGCCGGCCAGCCCTTGCCAGAGACGCTTCGCACGGAGCGCAGAACCGGCGCGGCCTTTCCTTCGCCGTTCAAGTTCTCGCGCTACGGCGAAAGCGGCATCGAGGTAAGCGAGATCTTCGCCAAGACGGCCGCGCATAGCGATCACATCGCCGTGGTGCGTTCGATGCAGGCGCAGGTGCCCAATCACGAGCCTTCGTTGATGCTCATGAACTGCGGCGACTCCATTCAGGCCCGGCCGAGCGTCGGCGCTTGGGTCACGTACGGCCTGGGATCGGAGAATCAGAATCTGCCGGGGTTTATGGCCATGTGTCCCGGCGGCTTCCCGATCAAAGATGCGGAGAACTGGCAGTCGGCGTTTCTCCCTGGCGCGTACCAGGGGACGTTCGTCGATTCGCAGCATCAGCAGTTGGACCGGCTGATCGAGAACATCGATCACCCCCACGTCGGCGCGGCGGCCCAGCGGCGGCAGTTGGATTTGCTGGCCAAGCTGAATGCCGAGCATCGCGCGGCCCGCGGCGACGACCGGCTGGATGCCCGCATCCAGTCGTTTGAGTTGGCGTACCGCATGCAAACAGAGGCAGCGGAGGCGTTTGATCTCTCGCGCGAGCCGAAGCACGTGCAGGAACAGTACGGCGGCGGCGTGCATGGCCGGCAGACGCTAATTGCCCGGAGGTTGCTGGAGCGCGGCGTGCGCTACGTGCAGTTATGGCACGGCGCGGGTCAACCGTGGGACAACCACGATAAGATCGAGGAGAACCATCGCAAGCTGGCCGGGCAGATCGATCAGCCCATCGCCGCGTTGCTGTCCGATCTCAAGCAGCGCGGCATGTTGGAAGACACGCTCGTGATCTGGGGCGGCGAGTTTGGCCGCACGCCGTCTGTGGAAATCACCGGCGACGGCAAATCGAAGCTGGGACGGGACCACAACCATTACGGCTTCACGGTCTGGCTGGCCGGCGGCGGCATCAAGGGCGGGACCGTCTACGGCGCGACCGACGAGTTCGGCTTCCGCGCCGAGCAAAACCCCACCACGCCTCACGACCTGCACGCCACGATTCTGCACCTTCTCGGCTTCGATCATACGCGGCTCACGTATCGCTACGCCGGCCGCGACTTCCGCCTGACCGACGTTCACGGCCATGTCATCCGCGAGATCGTGGCCTGATTGCCTGGCCATCAACAACAGCCGATGAGCGATAACCCTTACCAATCGCCGTTGACCCCTTCGCCCCCTGAGCCATGCTCAACCTCGGACAATATCCGCATACGCCGCTGGTCCTGGCCGCCATGGTGGCCTTCTTTGCCTTGCGGCTGGCCGTGGGTGTGTGGGCATCGCGTAGGGTCTCCAATGCGGCTGATTTTATTGTGGCCGGGCGGAAGCTGCCCATTTACATCGCCGCCGCGTCGATCATGGCCACCTGGTTCGCGGCGGAAACGTTGATGGGGGCCGCCTCGATCGCCTATCGCACGGGCTTTCAAGGCGTGGTTTACGATCCCTTTGGCGCCGTGTTATGCCTGTTGATCTCTGGAATGTTCTTCATCCGCTTGATGCGGCGGGCACGCTATCTCACGGTGGTCGACTTCTTCGAGAAACGCTACGGCCGTGGCATGAGCCTGCTGGCGTCGTTGGCTCAGTTGGCCGCTTATTTCGCCTGGACCTCGTCGCAGTTCGTGGCCGGCGGGTTCATCCTGCGGGAACTGCTGGGTTGGCCGCTGGCCTGGGGCATCGTCGTCGTGGGCGTCATCGTGGCGGTCTATACCACCCTGGGCGGCATGCTGGCCGACACGCTGCTCGTCTTCATTCAGATGTTCTTCACCGCGGGGGGCATCGCGGCCGGGTTCTATTTTGTGCTCGATGCCGTCGGCGGCTGGTCGGCGATGATCGAGGGGGCCGCGGCCCGCGATAACGCACATCCGTTTGCACTCACACCCATCGCTGGGCAAGGGTTCCTTGGCTACACGGGCTGGCTGGGCATTTCCTATTGGCTGGCGGCGTGGATGAGCCTGGGCTTGGGAAGCATCGCCTGCCAGGATCTGATGCAACGCTCCATGTCGGCCCGCAACGAAGCCACCAGCGTGTGGGGCACCTACGCTGCGGCCGGGTTGTACTTCGTGTTCGGCGTGATGTCGCCTCTGATTGGCATCATGATGTTCCGCCTCAACCCCGATATCGCCGACGACAAGTTGGACGGCCTGCTGATCTTGGCGGCCATGCAGCACGTCCCGCCCGTGGTGACAGCGCTGTTCATCGCGGCGCTGGCTTCTGCACTGATGAGCACGGCCGACAGTTCCATTCTGGCCGGCGCCAGCGTGGTGACGGAGAATCTGCTCCCCACGATTCGCCCGCTGACCGATGAAGAGAAGCTGCGGTGGACGCGGATCATGGTGCTGGTCATCGGCGCCGCCAGCATTGTCATTGGCATTCTCATCGCCAACGTCTATCGCCTGGCCACCGTCTCGTGGGCGATCCTGTTGGTGGGCCTGTTCATGCCGTTCGCGTTTGGCATGTACTGGCGGTGGGCCAACAAGAGCGGCGCCATCGCTGCCTTCCTGGGTGGCTTTGCCTCCTGGCTGGCCGGCATGTTCTACTTCTTTCCCACCACGCGCGCGGTGAACACCAGCGAGGGCGTGCTTTCCTTGGAAGATGCCGTGTGGGACGCGGTCTACATCAGTTGCACGCCGGCCGTGATTGTGTCGCTGCTGCTGATGGTGGCGGTCTCGCTGATCACACGGCACCACGATCTGCCGCGAACGCTGACCGATGTCGATGGCCAGCCGCTGCCGCTGGAGAATCGGCTGGGCATTCTGCCTCCCCGCAACTTGTTGTAGCATCTGCCGCAATGAACACTCTGGTCACTGGCGCCAACGGATTCCTGGGACGCTACCTCGTCGAGCAGCTCCTGGCGCGCGGCGATCGCGTGCGGGCGCTCGTGCGGGGAGATCACCCCGAACTAGCGGTGCGGGGCGCCGAAATAGCGCGGGCCGATGTGCGTGATCGATGCGCCGTGCTCACCGCCTGCCAGGGCATCGACGTGGTGTTTCATGCCGCGGGCGTGGCCGGCATCTGGGGACCGTGGGAGCATTACTATGGCATCAACACGCTGGGCACGCGGCACGTGATCGAAGGCTGCCTGGCGGCCGGCGTGCCGAAACTTATCTACACCAGCAGCCCCAGCGTCACGTTTGATGGCTCGGATCAGTGCGGTGTCGACGAAACCGCCCCGTATTCCACGCGGTGGCTGTGCCATTATCCGCACACCAAAGCCCTGGCCGAGCAGGAGGTGCTGGCGGCCAATGGCCGGCAAGGATTGCTGACGTGCGCGTTGCGGCCGCATCTGATTTGGGGACCGCGCGATCGCCACTTGATCCCGCGTTTGATGGCCCGCGCGCGGGCCGGCAAACTGCGCCGCGTGGGTGATGGCAGCAATCGGATCGACACGGTGTATGTGGCCAACGCCGCCGAGGCGCACCTCCAAGCCGCCGACGCGCTGGCGCCCGGCTCCCCCGTCGCCGGAAGTGCGTACTTCATCAGCCAAGGCGAACCGGTGAACTGCTGGCACTGGATCGATCAACTCCTGGTGCGGGAAGGGCTGCCGCCCGTGCGCAAATCGATCTCCGCCCGCGCCGCATGGCGCATCGGCGCCATCCTGGAGAGTATGCACCGCGTATTCCGCATTACC
>JBGTDH010001018.1:0-7330 GCA_041748435.1 Pirellulales bacterium | reverse complement strand
CCGGTTTCTCGTGCGAGAGCTTCGCAGCTGCCAGTCTGCGCAGTTCCTGATATACCAGCGGCAGCAGTTGATCGGCTGCCGCCTGGTCGCCATGCTCCATGGCCGAGAGTATGCGAGTGACGTCGCTCATCGCCGTATTGTACTTGGATCAATCAGCCGCCACACGGCGCCCGGCGTTGTGCAAAAACAGAGTTGAGGCAAGATCAGGAGCAGACCCTTCGCCCGCTACGTCGCCATTGTCTTGACCAGCGATGCATGCCTGCGGATGGCGTGATCTCCCCTATCAGTGCCAAAGTTGTAAATCTCCGGCTCACGGCGACTCGCCGCGCTCGCTCAATCCTCAATCGGTGAGAACAGGAACTTCAATCCGCTCTCGGAGGTCATCGTGCCACGGCCGAAATGTCCCATCTTCGGTACGACGGCGAAACGATGCCGACGGCTGATCCTTTCGCCGTATTTCTGTTTGAGGTACGCGTCGAAGACTTGCATGCGTTCGAGCCGATGCCGCCCTTGCATCATCGCCCCGCAGGACTTGCCAATCGCGGCGTCGTTCGAATCGTTGTCGTTGGCGCCGCACAAGTAGAGCACCGACCGCTCGGCATAGCGCTTGGCGATCGTATCGACAGGCGTGTCCGAAAAGTATCCATACGGGGAGTCGAGACCATATCCCCAGTGGTTGTAATCGGGGCAGGCGGACAACGTCTTCGCATCCGGCACGATAAACTTCTTCGACGGTTGATGGAAGCGTTCTCCCGAGGGATAGGCGTACGACGAAGGCGCCGACACGACATACCGGCACTTGATTCCGCTAGCAGGCTCAAACTTACCGACCATCGCATAGCGCTGCACGAGTTTCAGGCCGGTTCCTTCGACTACGACCAGCAGCATTGCTCACGATCGGAGGCCGTCCCGGGCTCTAGCTCTATTTATAATGTGCCGGCTCGCAGCGCACATCCGTCTTGACCGAACGGGCGATGAAACACTCCTCATGCGCCTCCCCCAGTCCTGATCCACGCGCCTCAGCTCGACACGTCACCTGCGACGTCGGAGTCAACGTCCTTTCGACCACCGGAAGGAGTGTCGTACTACGCCCAGTTGCAGCACCTTGGGCTGTTATTGCTCGAACGACGCCGTGGATTCCCTGCGCCTGTCCAAGTCGAAGCTTTCGGGTGAGCCGGATTGCGGGAAACCCGCCCGTCCGGCTTGATGAGGGGAGAGGCGGCGGGTCATCCGCCCCTCTCCTACTCGACCGTTAAAACTCAAGGGGGACTCGAAGACGGACCTCCAACACCTACCAGTTCACCGCCACCTTCATCACCGCTTTGATGAGCTCGCCTTGGCCAGCTAGCGGGGCGTGGGCGTCTTCGGGCCAGAAGATGACAAACTGTCCCTCCGGCACGCGGAACCAGGCTTCGGCGGCATCGGCATAAAAAGCCACTTCCCGTTGCGGATCATAAGGCGTCTCCACCTGGCGGCACTGGGCCAGCGGCCGCCAGCCCATCTCGTCGGTCCCGCGCACCACGTACTGAATATCGATGTACTTCCGGTGCGATTCCAGCTTAGCGCCATGCCGTCCCCGCCCCGGGTCATGGGACATAATGACCAGCAGCCGGTCGCCGTCCAGCTCCGTCTTGCCCGGCGCTCGTTGAGCGAGCGTCGCGTCCGAGAGAAACGCAAACGCCTGGGCAAATCCCGGATGCAGCGCGGTGTAGCGCGCGGCCTGATCGAGCGTGTCGAGAATCATGTCGTGGCCCTGTGTTCCTAAAAGCCTCGTGATGAAAGCAAGTCATCGTACCGCGGCGCGCAGCGCGGGCACAGATGCCAACCTCAAGATGGATGTGCTACAATCGGACGCCATGCCAAAATCGACCGATATTCGCGTTCTGGACGTTCGCTCGCAGACCGAGACCATCACCTTTCGCGCGCCGCTGAAGTTTGGCGGACGCGTGGTGACCGAATGCGTGCTGCTCAACGTCACGGCCGAAGTCGAAACGCGCGGCGGCAAGCGCGGGCAGGGCCAGGGCTCCATGCCCATGAGCAATGCCTGGGCCTGGCCCAGTGCCGCGGTCTCCGGCGAGCAGACGCTGGCCGCCATGATCGACTTCGGACAACAGGCCGTCGCCGCCGCTGCTGCCTATCAGGACCTGGGCCATCCGCTGGAAATCACGCACGACTTGGCACACGGGCAGGTCCCGTTGGCCGACCGTATCGCCAGCGCCCTGAATCTTCCGGAGCCGCTGCCGCGTTTGGCACAATTGGTGGCGGCCAGTCCCGTCGAAGCCGCGCTGCACGATGCTTATGGCCGGGCACTGGGGGCCAACAGTTACAACGTGCTCTCGGCCGAGTTTGTCAATCGTGATCTGGGGACCTATCTCACGCCCGAGTTTGCCGGGGAGTATCTGGATCACTACACGTCGCGCGAGCCCAAGCCGCGGATGCCCCTCTATCATCTGGTGGGCGCGCTCGATCCGCTGACGGAGGGCGATAACACGCAGCGCATCGGGGATGGTCTTCCCGAGACGCTGCCCGAGTGGATTGCCCACAATGGCTTGACACACCTGAAGATCAAGCTCAACGGCGACAATCTGGCCTGGGATGTCGACCGCGTGGCGGCCGTCGAACGCGTGGCGAGCGAAGCGCAAACCCCCCGCGGCTGCACAAGTTGGAACTACTCGCTGGATTTCAACGAGAAGTGCGCCGACGTGCAGTACGTGCTCGATTTCTTGAGTCAACTCCGAGAACGCTCGCCGCAGGCGTTTGCGCGCGTCCATTATATTGAGCAGCCGACGCATCGGGACCTCAAGGCGCATCCGGAGAATCGCATGCATGCGGCGGCCAGGATCAAGCCCGTGGTGATCGACGAGTCGCTGATTGATTTTGAGAGTCTGCTGCTCTGCCGGGAAATGGGCTACAGCGGCGTGGCGTTGAAGGCTTGCAAGGGTCACACGGAGGCGCTGCTGATGGGCGCCGCCGCTCAGAAGTACGGCATGTTCCTGTGCGTGCAAGACCTCACCTGCCCCGGCTTTTCCTTCCTGCATTCCGCATCCCTGTGCGCGCGTATTCCCACCGTGGCTGCCATTGAAGGCAACTCGCGGCAATACTGCCCCGCCGGCAATCGCGGCTGGAGCGAGCGCTATCCCGGCATGTTCCGCATCACCGACGGCACGCTGGGCACCTCCGTGCTCACCGGCCCGGGCCTCGGTTTCTAAGCGCGCTGCCGCGAGGGCGGAGGGACATTGGCCGAGGCGAGCGCGGATTATCGGAGAGTGCGACGAGGAGGTCGACGGTGCGTCGCGTGGCGCCGAGATGGCGCTCGACAAGCCGCTGCGCGCGATGTCCTAGCTCCGCAGCGAACGGAGCGTCTTCGAGAGTCCGGCGAACAAACGAGGTGAGTTCAGAACCGCTGCGGATCACAACGGCGGCTTCGGCTTCGAGCAGCAGCGTGACGATCTGGCGAAAGTTCCAGGTGTTGGGGCCGAAGCACACTGCCGCGCCGTAGGCGGCTGGCTCCAGCATGTTCTGCCCGCCGCGATCGCCCAGGCTGCCCCCGACAAACGCGATGTGCGCCGTTCCCCACCAGGCACGCAACTCCCCTACGGCATCGACCAGCAGAATGCGGGACTGCGAATCGGGTGAAGGACCATCGGACAGCGCGCTGCGGCGCTGCCAGGGCAAACCGGAGTTGTCCAGCAGGCGGGCGACCTCGTCAAAGCGATCCGGATGCCGTGGCACGAGAATCAAACGCAAGCGGGGGTGCTGTTCCCGAAGTTGCTGATACGTTTGCAGCGCCAGCGCTTCTTCCGGCTCTTGCGTGCTTCCCGCCAGCAGCACCACGTCGCCGGCTGCGATGCCGGCCAGGCGCGCGAGGCGTCGCGTGGCCGGATTATGCCGATCGGTCTCGGCCCCGTCGAACTTCATGCTGCCGGTGGTATGCACGCGCTGCGGCACGGCGCCAAGCTCCCGAAACCGCTTGGCGCATTCGTCGTTCTGCGCGGCGATGAGATCGACCTGCTCCAAAAGCGAACGGATGAACCTGCCCAATCGCCGATAGCCGCGAAAACTGCGATCGCTGAGCCTGCCGTTGACGATCGCCACCTCAATCTCCCGGCGTTTGGCTTCCCCAATCAGATTGGGCCACAGCTCCAGCTCGGCCAGCACCAGCACATCCGGCCGAATGCGTTTCAGTGCGTTGCTCACGGCCCAACTGAAATCCAGCGGCGCGTAGAACACGCTGCGGCCGGCGTATTTCTTTTTGGCTTGCGCGTAGCCCGTCATGGTGGTCGTGGAGATGACGCACTCCCACTGCGGCAAGCGTCGGTCGAGCTCGGCCAGGAGGGGTTCGAGCAGATTCACCTCGCCTACGCTCACGGCGTGCAGACAGAAGCAGGGGCGATCTCCCGGTCGCGGCGGCACGAGGCCGAAGAGTTTCTCGGCAAAGCCCTCGCGGTACTTGCCTTTGGCGAGGGCCTGATAGACGAGCCAGGGGCTGGCGGCGAGTGCGACGAGGCAGTACAGCAGGTTCAACAGATACCGCATGGGATTCCTTTCCCGAGTCAATGCGCCGCTAAGCAGCAAGCGGGCATCAGCGCGGCTACATCACAGCGCGGCGATGTTGCCGCCCCCCTTCATGTGGCAGTTCTTGAACTTCTTGCCGCTGCCGCAGGGGCAGGGGTCGTTCCGCCCCACGCGATCGCCGCGATTGCGGATCGGCTCGATGGGACGGTCGCCTTGCTGGCTGGCGCCGATGGCCTGCTGCTGCTGTTGGGCAATCTCGCTCTGCGTCGGCATCTCCTCGTGGATTGCGGCGCTCTCGACCCAGGTCGAGCCGACGAAGCCCTCGTCGAGCTGCTCCATCTTGAATAGCAGATCGGTGGCGCGCTCACCCACGTTGCCCCACATCAGCTCGAAGGTGCGCATGCCCTCCTTCTTGTACTCCACTTTGGGATCGACCTGGGCATAACCCCGCAGGCCGACGCTGGAACGCAAATGGTCCATCGCCAGCAAGTGGTCTTTCCAGGCAGTGTCCAAGAGCTGCAGGAGCATCGACCGCTCCATGCGGCGAATCTCGGGCCGATAGCGATCCTCCACGGCGTTGGACAGCCGCCACTCCATTTGCTCGCGATCCAGATCGCCCAGCTCTTCCACGCTGCCTTGATAATCGATCTGCTGCCGCAGCCAATCCGTCAGCGTGCCGAGTGCTCCATTGCCGCCGTGAAGGACGCGAGCCGGAACCCCGCGAGCCGCCTGTTGGCCGAAGAGCTTATCAATCCGGCGGTGCAACTCTTCCAGCGTCTCGTTTGCCTTCTGCTGATGCTTCTTGCTGAACTCGGTCAACAATCCCAAAACATCTTCTCGCTGCTTGTTGCGCAGGTCGTCGATATCAAGATTCACCTCGAAGCGGCGGCGAGCCCATTCCACCAGGGCTTCGCGATCGTAACGCTTCTGCCCCTGGCCATCCCGCATGGTGAAGTGATAGAAGCCGGCCATCACCGGGTATTCGGCTTCGCGCGCATCGTAAGCCTCCATCGAGCGTTTTTGCACCAGATCTTTGAATGCCGGCGGCTCCAGGTTGCGCACTTCCTCGGGGGTGAGCTCCAGTCCGAATTTGTAATGAACCCAGCCGCAGGCGGTGCGAATGCCAAAGTCGGGCTCGAGGAACTTGCGGCCTTCGGAGAGATCGACCTCCTGCACGGCATCGCGGGCTTGCTCGATGAGCAGCTCTGCCACGCCCGCGCGTCCGGCCTGCTTGAGGTCTCGATCCCGCAGGTTGAGCTTCCACCGCGTGTTGGCAATGCGAGTCAGGGCATCCCAATTCCACTCGTTGGGATCTTCCTCCTCGGGGAGGTTCTCATCAACCATGTCGACCACTTGCCCCTCGGCCATGCCTTGGGCCATTTCTTTGGCCTCGCGCTCGGCCGTCTCGAAATCGAGTCCGTAAAATGCCTTCGGGTCCAGCTCGACGCTGAGCTGGCTGCTGGCGAAACTGGCGAAGGCGGCCGCGCCGTAGTGCTTATCGAGGAATTGAGAGAGGAACTGCTCGATCTGCTTGTCGATCATCTCGACCAACAGCGTCTTGCAGTTCACGCCATTCAGGATGCGCTGGCGAAAGCCGTAGACGCGCTTGCGCTGCTCGTCCATCACTTCGTCGTACTCGAGCAAATTCTTGCGGACTTCGAAGTTGCGCTCTTCGACTTTCTTCTGCGCACCCTCGATGCGGCGACTGACCATGCGGCTTTCGATGGCCTCGCCTTCCTGCATCCCCAGCCGCGTGAGCATGTTCTTCACCCATTCGCCGGCAAAGATCCGCATCAGGTCGTCTTCCAACGACAGATAGAACCGGCTCGATCCCGGATCCCCCTGGCGACCGCAACGGCCCCGCAACTGCAGGTCGATGCGGCGGGCCTCGTGACGCTCGGTTCCCAGGATGTGCAGGCCGCCCATCTGGGCCACCTTGCGTCCCTGGGCCTTCATCTGCTCGCGCTGCTCGATCTCGGTGATCAACGTGGTCCACTCGTCCTGTGGCACATCGAGCCGGGTGGGATACTTGGACTGCAACTGAGCCCAGGCCATCGTTTCCGGATTGCCCCCCAAGACGATATCGGTGCCGCGGCCAGCCATGTTCGTGGCGATGGTCACGGCGCCCAACCGCCCGGCCTGGGCCACGATCTCGGCCTCGCGCTGATGGTACTTGGCGTTGAGCACTTCGTGCTTGATGCCCCGCTTGTTCAGGGCGGCCGACAGTCGTTCGCTTTTCTCGATGGAGACCGTGCCCACCAGCATCGGCCGGCCATGCCGGTCGATCTGCTTGACCTTCGCGGCCTCGAAGGTGCGTTTCTGCCGCGTCTCGGCCTCCTGGAATTCGATCTTCTGATCGTCCTCCTTGAGGATCGTGCCCACCGCCTCCTTGCCGTCGGAGAGCCACAGCACGTCCCACTTGTTCATCCGCTCGATCTCTTCGGCGATGGCCTTGAACTTCTCGGCCTCGGTCCGATAGATCACGTCGGGATGGTTGATCCGCTGCAGGCCGCGATTGGTGGGAATGGCAATCACGTCCAGCTTGTAGATCTTCCAGAACTCGCTGGCCTCGGTCATGGCCGTGCCGGTCATGCCCGAGATTTTCTTATACAGCTTGAAGAAATTCTGCAGGGTGATCGTGGCCAGGGTCTGATTCTCTTCCTTGATCTTCACGCCTTCCTTGGCCTCGACCGCCTGGTGCAGGCCGTCGCTCCAATGGCGGCCGACCATCAAGCGGCCGGTGAACTCATCGACAATCACCACCTCGCCATCCTGGACCACGTAATTCACGTCGAGCTTGTACAGGTGATGGGCC
>JBGTDH010001017.1:0-3768 GCA_041748435.1 Pirellulales bacterium | reverse complement strand
AGGGATATGACGATGCGCAAGTCAGCCATGATGTCCATGGTGGCCAATGTTTCGGTAGGAACCAGCGACTTCACTTGTTTGATGTTGTTCTGTTGAATTGTTTCCAGCGGCGGAAGAATCGCCGTGTTAATTGCGCTCTTCATTTCAGCGCTTACAAATTCCTTTTTCAGGCCCTCTACCAGCTCCTTTACTTTCTCCTTCGCCCAAGGCTGCCCAGGTGCAGTCCTGCGCTTGGTCGCGTACTCGCGGTAGTCCTTCGTGAGAGTTGTAAGCAGCTCCTCAATGGTGTGCTCTTCGTCGTCCGCAAACAGAATGGCGTCCTTCGTGTGGGAGACATGAAAGCCCTCGAGCTGGAGCATCCCAGTCAACCGCTGCGAAATGAGGTTGTTGGCCCCTTCGTCATCCACGCCGCCGTATATGCTCCTGGGTTTCCAAGCGTTCGGGAACCCTTGAATTTGCCTTCGCTCCTGAAACAAGGAGAATCCACCGTATTTTCGCCCACCGCTACCCGCCTTTAGCACGCCAAACCAACCTTTGACCACCTTGCCGTTGATGTTCTGGGGCGGAATCTCCTGCCGCATAGGCTTACCTTCCGGATCCGTGTCAAACTCATACTCTTCCGGCTCAGGTATGACCTCATTGTTGTATATGAGCTTTAGCCTGCCGTCGGCCAAATCGAAGCGGTACATCGAGCCAAGATAACTGCGAATCGTCTCCTCAGTTTTCTTATGAATGTTGCGGTGCAAATCAGAGATTATGATCTTCGTGTAGTGCTTGTCTTTCCCCACCTCGCGCGGTGTCAGAGAGACTTTCTTATGGCTGTGCGCAATCGCTTCGACATCGATTTCCGCGGTCCATTCAATCCCACTATCCCACTCGCACGTCACTACGCTCCACCGTCGCCCAATCCAGCATGCGGCGGTCTTCATGCCCATCCCGTACTTTGACCGGCCCTTGCTGTCCTTTGTTGGGGAAGCAATTTTTAACCCTGCGATTAGATCGTCGAGGGTCATCCCGATTGAGTTGTCTTCAATCGTGATTGTCTTGGCGATGCGGTCGTGCTTAATGTCAACGAGAAGCGGCTGGTTCTCTTGAGCAAGAACGTCGTCGATGAATGAGCCGTAGTTGAGCCGGGACTGAGTAGAGTTGTCAATAAACTCCGCCAGCGCGTGCCACATCGTGTAGGAGAGGCGGCTGTACGCAGACAAAGCTCCTTGGCCGATCGTGAAATCAGTTTCGGTCGCGGTGGCGATCGCGTCTGGCATTCGGAAGCTCCTGTTTGGGTTGTGTTCAGCTAGTTTTGAGGAACCTTCCTTGCGAGCCTTTGACGTAATCCGCGTTGGCCTCCACCGCAATCCATTTCCTGCCCAATTCCTCGGCAACTGCGCCCGTTGTGTTCGACCCTCCAAACGGATCAAGCACTAAGTCGCCCTTGGATGTCAAAAAGCTGATGAAAAAACCGGCCATCGGTGGCGCCATCCGTGCTGGATGTGCTTCAAGCGAGTGGTTTTTGCAGTATTCTCGGTAGCTCTTATTCCAAGTCGCTCCCGAGAATTTCAGAAGGGCATCGGGGAGAGAGCTGCTGTCCTCGGCTTCAATGACGTTTGCGGAAATCGCTCCGTTGTGGTTCGTGAGAAATCCGTTTTCACTTATCTTGTGGCCGGACGGTCGCGTGCCGGCGTTATAGCTCTGCGTGCTCAACAGCTTCTTCATGTCTTTGCCGTATGGCGACAGAACGGCACGATTGTCTGCCTTCGGGTATTCCGTTCGGGCCATCCACCATACGTGCGTGAAAGAGTCCTTCAGGCGAATACGGCGAACGGTGACCCATTCCGCCGGGCTTGGTAGCCGTGCGGGATTGTGGCAGATAACGTGTTGGCAAAGGTGGAGCTTACCTGCCTTCTTGAACGCAATGAGCGCCTCAAGGCTGAGTGTGGACATGCTCGGCGAACCCTTTTCCCACGCGTTGCCCAGCTCAATGACGAGTGAACCCTTGGGCGAGAGAAGGTCCGCCAACTTGGGAGCCAGCGATTCCAGCCAGGTCAGGTACTCCGTGCCTGACTCGTTACCATATCGCTTCTTCCTGACGAGTGGGAAAGGGGGTGAGGTCAAGATCAAGTCGACCTTCCCCTTCACGCTCTGGATCGTTTTGTGGTCGAGAGCCTTCTCGATCGTCCCAAGAAGCATCTTGCCGCGTTTGGTTCTATAGGCCAGCTTAACCGGGCGAGAGGCGAGAGCCGCCCTTGTGGCGGGCGCGGCTCCGTTCAGGCTTGAGGCGTGCCCCCTGGTCTTGGGCGCTGCAGTTATTTGGCGTCTTTTCATATTCATATTGGGTCTGCGAGACGGAATTGTACCCAATCGGTCAGGATTCCGCAGCACATGCCGTGCAGTCTCCTTATTGGGCCAAGTAAGAGGAATCGTCGGGGCTGGCGCCGCCAGGTACGCGGGTTCCTTGAGAAGCGGTTTCATCCTGGCGGCGGCTTCGGTGGCGAGCTTGGGGCCTCGTCCTCTCGGCCTTGTTCGCACAGGCTCATGGCGCGATCGAGGGCTGCCGTACCGGCCAAGCAAACATGGGACCGGGCCGCCATCCGACTGCTTAATTCTTCTGCCCAGATTTTTTTGCCAGCCAGGTATTCACGGACCTGCCTGCGAAGGGAAGTTTGGCAAAAAGATGGGGAGCGGCAAGCTGCCGCTCAAGTGACGCTCCATGCAAGGGTTGCCTGGCGCTCGGCTGATACGACTCAGTCACAACGCGTGCGAAGGGAACGAGAGTGCGGTATGCTGATGACCATGAATGAGAACTGGTACACCCTAGCGAACGTCGACCTGGTCGATTCTCCGGCACTGGTCGTTTATCGAGAACGCGTGAAGGAGAATCTGGCTCGCATGATTCGTTATGCCGGCGGCACGGCGCGGCTGCGTCCGCATGTGAAGACGCATAAGATGCCGGACGTGATCCGCATGCAGCGGGAAGCCGGCATCACCAAGTTCAAGTGTGCCACGCTGGCCGAGGCGGAAATGGTGGCCCAATGCGGGGCCGAGGATGTGCTGCTGGCTTATCAACTGCTGGGACCGAAGGTTGGCCGGTTCGCGCAGCTTATTCAAAAATATCCGGGGACGGCTTTCTCCACGATCGTCGACGACGAAGGCGCTCTGCGGGGTCTGTCGACGGGTCTAGCCGCCGCGGGCGTGGAAGCCGATGTGTTGCTGGACATCGACAACGGCATGCACCGCACGGGCGTGGCGCCCGGTGAGACGGCGGCGAAGCTGTATCGGTTGATCGAGCAATTGCCCGGCACTGTGCCCGGCGGGTTTCATGTTTATGATGGCCAACATCGCCAGCGCGACGTCGCCGAGCGTGCCGCCAGCGTCGCGACGGCGTTTGCGCCTGTCATCGCGCTGCGAAACGAGTTGGAGGCCGCCGGTCTGCGTGTTCCTCGCCTGGTGGCTGGCGGCACGCCGGCATTTCCCATTCATGCGAAACATGCCGATCGCGAGTGCAGTCCCGGCACGTGCGTCTTCTGGGACGCCAGTTACAGCGGCAAGTTTCCCGATCTTGATTTCCTGCATGCCGCGCTGCTCATCACCCGTGTCGTGAGCAAGCCCGCCGCCAATCGTCTGTGTCTCGATCTGGGCTACAAGGCGGTGGCCAGCGATAATCCCGATCCGCGCGTCGTGCTGCTCGATTTGCCCGATGCCAAGACCGTTGTTCATAACGAAGAGCATTTGGCGATCGAAACGCCAGCGGCCGCAAATTACAAAGTCGGC
>JBGTDH010001016.1:0-8247 GCA_041748435.1 Pirellulales bacterium | reverse complement strand
GAGGTCCTCGTCGGTAAGGTCGGCGATGTCGCGGTCGGGGAAGCGGATGCGGTACTCGGCTTTGAACTCGTCGATCTCGCGGGCGGCGATGCGTTTGAAGTCGTCGCTCAGGGCGTCGCCTGATTCGAGCTGGCGACTATCAACCAGGATGGTGTTGGGGCGATGCAGCCAGCCGCCGCGGCCGTCGTCGTTGCGAAAGATGGGGAGCTGCCCGGCCTGCACGACAGTCTTATCGCCAAGCGTCTTTTCCCAGCCGCCGATGAAATCGAAGACCAGCTTGGAGACGTTCGTGTTGTTGCAGACCACGATGAACACCGGCGGCGTGAGCCCACGCTCGGCGGCTTGCGGGTTTTGCTCCCACAGGCGGTAATATTTTTCGTAGTTGCCGTAGAGGCTGTGCAAGGCGCCTTGCAACTCCACGGGGAGGTTGGGCTCGCCGGCGGCGGGTTCCGTCTTGCGGCCTTTCTTGGGGAGCGATTCGCGAATGCGCAGCCACAGATCGCGGTAGGTGGGCTGCTCTCCGGTCATGGAGTCGTCGGCCACCGGCACGCGCGGGACCTTGACGATGCCGGCTTCGATGGCGTCGATGAGCGAGAAATCGGACACGACCCAGGGGAAGAGCGTTCCTTCGGAATAGCCGGAGCCTTGCAGGAAGAACGGCGTGGCCGAAAGGTCGTAAATGGCCTTCACGCCCAGCTTGTGCTGCACGGCTTGGAGGCCGGAAATCCAGATGCGGGCTTCTTCCTCGCGGGCGGCGGCTTCCACGCGGTCGTCCCCCGTTAGCTTGTCTTCCTCTGCGTCGGGCTTGCGGCGGTAGCAATGGTGGGCCTCGTCATTGAGGACCACAATTTGCTTCTTGGCGCCGAGCTCGCGACAAACGCGGCGGACCATTTCGTCCGGCGTTTCCGTGAAGGGGCTGGCCTGGCCTTGTGCCAGGATGGACTTGGTGAGCTTGCCGGCGACGACCTTCTCGCGCGGTTGAAAGGCGTGGTAGTTGACGATCAGAATCTTGGCCTGACCGAGCTGCTCGATCTGGTGCGCAGGCACGATGTCGCGCTGCTTGTAATAGTTCTCCGGATCGTTGGGGAGAAGCACGCGCAGCCGGTCGCGAATGGTGATGCCCGGCGTGACGAGGAGGAAGCTGTCGGCGAAGCGAGCGTCCTGCGGGTTGGCCCGCTTGTTGAGAGCCTGCCAGGCGATGAGCATGGCCATGACGACGGTCTTGCCGGCGCCGGTGGCCATTTTGAAGGCTGTCCGCGGCAGTCCGGGGTTGGCCAGGTTGTTGGCATCGAGCAGGCGGTTCTCGATCCAGGCGTCGCCATATTTCCTGGCGACCTCGGTTAGATAGATCGCCGTTTCCAGGGCCTCGATCTGGCAGAAGAAGAGCTTCTTCTCGCGCTGCGGAGCGGTCCAGTATTCCAGCAACCGCTTGGAGGTGGGCGTAAGGCCGACGTAGCCTCCTTGCCGCCACAATTCGACGCGGCGGCGAATGTCGTTGACGAGCTGGTTCTCTTCGAGGCGGTCTTGGACCCACTCGGTATCGAGATACTTCTGCTGCGCGCCTTTTTTCTTGGGCTGCGCGATGGGGACGAAGTAAGAACTGTTGCGGCGGCCGGGTACGATCTCGTTGGTGATGCCTTCGTCGGCGAAGCGATGATGGCAGGCCGGCTCCGCGAACGGCGAATTAATGACGGGATTCTCGATTACGGTTTGCCGCATAGCCGATCGATACCTTATGCACGTGGCCTCATGAGATCAACGCTGGGAAGAATGTAGCTTGCGAGGAAGCGTCGTGCTACGAGATCCCTCGCTTGCGCGTCGGGCTAGGATGGTCGCTGCGGTACGAGATCCCTCGCTTGCGCGTCGGGCTAGGGTGCTGGTCAGCCCAGCAACACTTCTTGCATTTGCTTGCGAACGGTGGTGAGGCGCTCCAGGCCGCCGCCGCCGACTTCGGCCGTGGCCCAGCCGGAGAAGCCGATCTCGTCCAGAGCCTTGCGGACATCCGCCCAGGGAAGATCGTCCTTGGTCATATCGACAAACTTGCTCTGCGCGCGGCTGAAACCCTTGGCGTCCAGCTTCACGCAACGCGAGCCAAAAGCGCGAATCCACGCGCCAGGATGTCCGTACTTCCAGTGGTTGCCAATATCGAAGTACATGCCCACCCAGGGGCTGTTGAAACTATCGACGAACTGAATGAATCGCTCCGGGCCTTGCTCCGGGGGCGCGTCGTGATCGTAGTGCATGCGGTTCCAGACATTCTCGATCAGAATACGCTGCCCGTACGCGGCGGCCATGGGCAGCAACTGCTCGATCTCCGCCCGGCAGCGCTCGTCGATCACGTCGGCGGGGCCATCGGTCCCTTGTCCCAGCACGATGAGCACGCCACTCCCGCCGGCCGCGTGCGAGACGCGAATGCAGTGCTCGATATTGGACCGGCCTTTGGCCCGTTCCGCTTCGTTGGCGCTGGTCAGCCGCTGCTGCCAATGGGCATGATTGATGGCGTTATGCACAAACACGCGCGAATCGGCGACGGCCTGCCGCGCCTCCTCGGGCGTACACTCGGCGGCCTGATCGAGATCGACGCCATCGAAGCCGGCCTCGCCGGCCATCGCCAGGCGCTCCGCTAACGAGAGCTTGTTACCCTCCGCTTCCCGTGCGATCATGCCCAATTTGCAAGAGAGCAGAATGCGCTTGCCGGCCGGCGGAGTGACGATCGGCTTTGTCTCTTCGGCGGCGGAGACATTCGTGGACGCCGCGGCCGCAATGCCCGCCGTAGCCAAGCCGGTTGTCAGCAGCGCACGGCGCGAGAGAGAGCGAGTGTCGTTCATGGAGCAGTCTCGTGAGTAGAGGTTGAGTTACCGCGGACGTTCGACGACCTCAAAATCGGCCCCTTTGATCTTGCGCAGCTCGGCATGCAGGCTGGGGATGCGTTCGTCGGGCGCCAGGGAGACGGCCCACTCGATGCCGTTGTCGGCCACCAGCATGCCATGCTTCTTGAGCGCTTTGCAAATAGTCTGTACCTGCGGAGAAAGGTTGGAGATGTTGAAATCGGCCTTCAATCGAAGCCGCTCGCCCATGCGAGGAAGATTTGCATCGGTCAGGCGGCTGGCGAAGTGCGTGGCCGGATGCACATACGCGCGCTGCGTGCGACGCACGGTTACCCGCAACGCGTGATCGATCTGGCCGCGGGCCAGCTCATCGTAACGCACGATGGCCGGAAAGATGGGGAGGCCCGCGGCATCGGCGGAAGTCCAGCCCTCGGGCCGCAGCTTGTTGCTCGTAAGATCGAAGATCGAAGCCTGGCTGGCCTGCCACCCGGCATCGGTGCGCAGCGTATGAAAGAACTCGTACAACAGGCCGCGGTGCGGATCGACCACGATCACATGCCGATCGCCCCCCTGCTTCAGTTTGTCCCGTTGCACATCTTCCAGCGAGACCTGCAAGTTTTGATCGCGGCGATACGAGGCGGGCCAGCCTTCGATCGGCGCGTTGTCGGGCAGGGGAAACGGCCCAGGATCGGACTCGTCCGGATACTCGTTGATCTTCAACGCGATTCGTTTCTGATCCGGCGGCACCAGGATGAAAGCCATATCGGGATTGCCGCGAAAGACCTTGTCCGCGCCAATCGATTCCACAATCTGCCGGGACTTGGGATGCAGCGGCCAGGCAGAGATGTCCGCGTTCCAGGCGTTGTCCTGGGGGAAGATCTGCATTGCTTCCAGAATGCGATCCGCCACCGGCGTGTCGAACATCACCGGCGCGCTGATTGGGGGCAGTGCCTTGCCCGGCCGCACGGCCTGCTGTGCGGTGGATTCGCATGCGAAGCACAGAGATAGGGCGACACAGAGGATGCACGCATTCACGGAAACGCCAAGTCTTGATCGCACGGCAACTCCTACTTGGGCCCGCTGGCTGCGGGGCTGAGTGGTTCGATGGTAGTCACATGCAACAACGAGCAGATCTTGAACTCCGCAGGCACGCCATCGTCTGCAGCGTCCACGCCCACCAACAGGTCGGTCTTGGTGAGCATTGTCATTTCAGGATGTCGCACTTCGTACGTCTGCCCGCTGGACATCACCAGCCGAAACGGCTTGAAAGGGCGATTGGCCAGCAGATCGCGAAAAGTTTGCACCGTCATCGGCAGTTCTCCAGGCATTCAAATGAGTCGGGTCGGCGCGCCCTGCCAGGCTAGAGAGCCTTCAGGTATACGCTGATTGTACAAGCAGTACAACTTTCACTTCGCCGGCCCGGTGAGCACTACCCGCGAATTGGCCAGCCCATGGCGCGGTGCAGTGTCAATTGGGCGGCGTTGTAGTCGATGAGTGTGCGCAGATAGTCGCGTCGGGTTTGCAGCAGGGCCTGGGCCGATTGCAGGGCTTCGATTGGCAAGCCCTGCGCTTCTTGAATGCGCGACACATTCAAACGGTGCTAACATTGCTCCGGCGGGACAAGCCTGGCCGGTGGCAACACACAGCTTCGAATCGTCCCGGAATCACGCAACGTCATTTAGAGCACGGTCAGCTTCACATCGTTGTTGTTCAGGCCGCCGCAGTAAGTGATCCGGAAGCGGACGCCTGCCACGGTGAATTCGGACCCTTCGGTTAACTGGCGAACAACGCCGTTGTCGAGGATGGTAAAGAACCCACCAATCGCGTCGCTGCTGTCGTTCTGCACGATGACGAATTCCGTTTCCGCGGCAGGAGCCGTGGCGAACGCCGAGGACAGATCCAACCGGGCGTCGCCCAGGTTGACCGAGCCGTAGACGTGGACCACGTCGTAGTCGGTGCCGGCCTTCGTGCCATTAAGGTTCACGCGGAAGGTCGTGTCGCTGCTCAGCGACAGGTTGCCGACGGTCAGCATGCCCGCGGCGCCGGGCAGGCCCGCATCGACCCGACCGCCGGCGGAGGTCACGGCCCCCACCGTTCCGTTGCCGGCCAGGGTCGCACCCGCTTTGACCTGCATCCGGCTGGCGGTCTGCGTGACATCGACCAGCAGCGTGCCTTGGTTGATCGTGGTCAGGCCGGAGTACGTGTTGTTGAGGGCCAGGTCGTTGGGGGCCAACCGCATCGTGCCAGGGCCGTCTTTGGTGAAGCCGGCGGTACCCTGAACCAGGGCCTCAATCACCAGATCGATGTCCGCCGCCAGGCCATCGGCCACGGAGAACACCCGGTCGACGGCGCCCAGGTCCAGCTTGCCCTTAATCTTGGCCGGGTCGCTGAAAGCCTTAGTGGTGACGTTTCCGCCCAGCGTGAGCAGGCCTTGGCCGGTTGTGACCAGTCCGCCGGTCATGGTCAGAGGGCCGATCGTGTCGGAGTGGTCGGCCAGATCGAGCGTGCCGGAGTTCTTAACCGTGACGGCCGCGCCGTCGGCGATCTGGTTGTCGACCGTCAGCCGCACCACATCGGCGCCCGTGCCGTCACCAACCACCAGAGACCGGTAAATGGCGTTGACGCCAGCCGTCTTGCCGAGCACCAGGATGCCTTCATTGACGCTTGTGGCGCCCGTGTGGGTGTTGGCGGCAGTCCCCAACAGTTGCAGTGCGCCTCTGCCCATCTTGGTCAGGCCACCACTCCCCTGCACCGCGGCAAACACGTTCAGGCCGTTGGCAGCCGTGCCGTCGGCGATGCTGAAGGTCCGCGTGGCAGTTCCCAAATTGAGCTTACCGCTGATGGACGCCTCCACAGAATGAGCGTTGGTCGCTACGTTGCCGCCGAGCGTCAAAACGCCCTTGCCAGTCTTCACCTCGCCGCCAGTCATGGTCAGCGAGCCGATGGCGTCGGACCTGTTGTTCAGGTCGAGCAGTGCCTGTGCGGAGGTTGCATTGACGATGACCGATCCGCCAATCTGGTTGTCGTTGTTGAGCCGGACCGTGGCTGCCTTCCCGGCGCCACCGATGACGAGGGCGCCAGGCACTGCCGTCAGGCCCACCCCTGTGCTCGACGTCTTGTTGAGCAGCAGGGTCCCCTCGCTAACCGTGGTATTGCCCAAAAAGGTGTTGGCCTGGATGCCAGCCAGCTCGGTCGTGCCTGCGCCGCGCTTGGTCAGTCTGCCACTGCCGCTGAGCACGCCCGTTAAATGCATGGTGTCGCCGGCATCGACCTGGACCGTGGCGCTGGCGCCGGAGAGCGTGATCGGTCCCGACCAGGTGTTGCTTAGATCGCCGGAGTAGAGCGTGCCGGCCAGAGTCAAGGTCTCATTCACGCTGATCCCCGTGCCCCCTGTGCCGGCGATAAACATCGTCGCGCCGGAGTTGACGGTGGTCCCCGCGGTGGAGCCACCGCCGAGGGCATTGCTGTGACGCACGTCGAGCATGCCGGTGGCGACCGTGGTCGGCCCCTGGTAATTGCTGGCGGCCGTCAATTGCATCGTGCCGGCCCCTTGTTTGACGAGCGAGGCGGAGGCTACTCCCGTGACGGCGGCGCCAATTTGCAGGCCGACCGACGGCCCGGCCACGGTGAACGTGCGAACGCCGCTGCCCAGGTTCAAGTTGCCGGTGATCAACGCCGCTTTGCCGTTGAAGCCGTTGGCCGACACGTCGCCGCCAAGCGTCAGGACGCCCGTGCCGGTGGTGACCGCCCCGCCGTTGAGCGTCAGCGGACCGATCGTGTCGGAGAAGTTGTTCAGGTCCAGCCGGCCGTCGTAGTTGACTGTCACGCTTGGCGCGTTGATTTGGTGACTCGCCAGCAGCACGACCTTCTCGGTGGAGATGGGATCGCTATTGCCGATTTCCAGCGGGCCCGCGATCGCAATGGGCGAGGTCCCCGACTTGTTCAGGTTCAGAGTTCCCCGGTTTACCCTGGTCGGGCCGCTGTAGGTGTTGGCGACGGATCCGGCGATTTCGAGCGTACCGGCGCTCACCTTGGTTATCCCGCCGGTCCCGCTAATGACTCCGGTGAGCTTCAGGTTCCCGCCTACGTTGAACGTCACCTGGTCCGTCAAGTAGATGGAGCCAGCTAGTGTACTGTTGTCGTTGCTCAGCACGGTCGAGCCGCTGTGACCGTATAGAAGGAGCGTCTGGGCAACCGTGATGTTGTTGGCGACTTCCAGCTTCGCTCCGGCCCTGACGATGGTTGGCCCAGAGAACCCCAGCGAGGAAGCGTTCTCGATGCGCAGGATACCCGCTTCGACGTAAGTCGGGCCGACGTAGGTGTTGGCGCCCGTCAGTGCCAGCTTGCCTGCCCCGGCCTTGAACAGACTGCCATAGTATGGATCGCCGTCTATGACTGTGCTGACTGGTCCGGAGATTTGCAATTCGGCGGTTTCAGTGCTGGCGATGGTGTCGTTGACGGTGAAAGTATGTGCGTTGGCGATAAGGTTCAGCGGGACGGTGATGCGGGCCGGGTTGCCCAGGCTGTCGGCGCCGGCGGTCACGTTGCCGGCGAGCGTCAGGGTATGGACAACGCCGGAGTATGAGAAGTTTTCGGCGACACCGCCATTCATGATGAGCGTACCTATGGTTGCATCGCCAGCGACGCCCAGGGTGCCGCCGTTCACGGTTACCGTCGAGGAAAGGGCGATCGCCGTTGCATCAAAAATCAAGACCTTGTCGTTCTCCTGGATGCCGGAGGGGTTGCCGTCGCCGATGACGAGATCGCCCGGCACCGCACCGCTCTTATAGAGCGAGAGCGTGCCATCGAATACCTTGGTCGGGCCGGTGTACGTGTTCGGCATGGTGCTCGGGCCGGCGAAAGACCCGATGTACAGGCGGCCGCCCAAACCGTTGTGTGCGGGCATGGTCAAGCCGCCAGCGCCGCTGATAACGCCTTCCAGCCTCAGCCAGCCCCCTAGGACTGGATCGACGAACGCTTCGCCACTTTGCAATGTGATCGGACCGCTCCAGACGTTTTCGCCTAACCCCGGGGTGACATAAAAGGAAGGATCCGACCAGAATTCTTCGCAGATGCTGGCCAGCCTCGCACCATTGTTCAGCACCAACGGTTCGTTGATCTGGATGCGGTCCCATGTGAACCAATCGGTCTGGCCCTGATAGCCGTCTTCAGGCGGCGGAGTTTGATCTGGATAATAGTACTGCTGACCTGCCAGGCTGATAGTGCCGCCGTCAAGGACCTCCGTACCGGTGTCGCCGGCTCCGAAGGCCGCGTCGTTGATGGCGATCACCGTGCCGGCGCTGACGAGCGTGAGTCCGCCAAAAGTGTTGGTGCCGTCCAGAAGCAACCGACCGGCTCCTAGCTTGTTGAGCCCCGCCATGCCCCCGACGATTCCCGTTAGCGCCAGGGTGTGGCCGAC
>JBGTDH010001015.1:0-5107 GCA_041748435.1 Pirellulales bacterium | reverse complement strand
TATGTAGAGCGTGGGCGCGGCGATCCTGGATCGGCGTTAGCCAGACTTAACAGCGCGGCATCGGTCTGCCGCTGCGCCGGCGCATCGAACAAGGCCTTCACGTCACGCGGCGCGCCCAGCAGCACAATCGCGCGGTGCAGCTTGCCGCGATACTTCTGCAGCTCCTCTTCGGTGGAGGCCTCCAGATAAATGGGCGTGCCGCGAATGGTCTTGGGCGTGCTGCGCGTCCACGCCTTAGGATAGGCGATCAGCGGAGCGTAACTCGGTTCGACCAGATTGGCGGTAAAGCCCTCTAGCGTCCAGCCGCGGCCAAACGGTCCCCAGGGCTCCAGATGAGCATCGGCCAGTCCCCATTTCGTCAGCCGGCCGCGGGTCCACTCGCCGGCGGTGCGCGTCAACGGCGAGCCCGTCAGCCGCGGGCCATGCACATCGGTCAAAAAGCTGATCGTCTCCATTACCTGCGAACGCTTGAGCCCTTCCTCCTTGATCTTGGCCACCATTGCCAGATCGACCTTTTCCTTGGCCGCCTGAGCCAGCGCGGTCCCCGACCAGCACAGGCACACACCGGCTGCGACAACCGCGATCGCACGACAAGCGCGCATGACAATCTCCGGAGAGGGAAGCGGGATTGATGAGGAAGCCCTCTGATTATGGCACGCGTGCCGGCCGCCTGCCAGCAGATTGCCAGCACGCGCCTCCTACGCAATCATTGCCATTGGCGCAGTTCGCGTGGCGACTTAGCTTCCCCGTTCTTCTTCACCCCGGCACGCCAGCATGATGTTGCGCGCACGCGGTGTTCTGCTTCTCGGGCTGCTGCTGGCATCGGGCTGCGCGCCGTTGATCGAGCGGCGCAGCGCGAAGCTGGGACGGGCCAGCATTTCGCCGGACAGCGTGGTCCTGGAAATCTACTCGGCCCGCTTCCCCTTCGACGATGCCAAGCTCAACCAGGGCTTGTGGCAACAGGTGGAAGAGCAATCCTTTCCCGCCGACGTGCGCCGCACGATGACAGAGTACGGCGTGCGTGCCGGCATTCTCCAGGGTCAAGTTCCCTCAGAGTTGCAGGAGCTGCTGGCAGGCGCGACGGAAGGTCAACCGCCGCCGCCCAAGCCTCCGGATGCCGGCGCGGCTCCGACGCTGGAGCAGAGCGTCGTCGATTTCGAGGAGCAGTCCCCCGTGCGCCGCCGTCTGATGACGTTGCGCACCGGCGGCCGCGGAGAAATCCTGGCCTCGGGCATTTACGAATCGCTGCCCCTCTTGGAGAACGAAGGGGGCCAGCTTCGCGGCAAGCCGTACCCTCAGGGGCAGGGCGTGTTCGGCGTCAAGAGCTTTCCGCAGCCGGATGGACGCGTGCGGCTGGACTTGCTGCCCGAGCTGCAGCACGGCGAGCCGAAACTCAACTATGTGGGCGATCAGGGGATCATTCGCCTGGAGACGGCCCGGTCGAAGAAAGCGTTCGATAAGCTGGCCCTCTCGGCGACTCTCTCGCCGGGGGAGATGCTGCTCGTCACCAGTTTGCCGCAGCGTCCCGGAAGTTTGGGGCACTACTTCTTCACCGAGCAACGTGCCGGCGTGCTGGAGCAGAAGCTTCTCATCATCCGCCTGGCCCAAACGCAGCACGACGATCTATTCGACGCGCCCCCCGCATCGAAGTAAGATACTCCGGCCAGCGACAGACCTCGCGGACGGGAACTCTTGCTCAAACTTCGATGAATGACCCACGTCATGATATTGTGCTGCATTGCGATCGCGTCTCGCAGTCTTTCGGACCCAAGCGAGTGTTGTTCGACGTGAAGCTGGAAATCGCGCGCGGGCAGATCGTGGCACTCGTCGGCCCCAGCGGATGCGGCAAGAGTACGCTGCTGCGGGCTATTCTGGGCACGCACCCGCCGCTGGACGGCCAGGTGCTGATGAACGAGCAACCGGTGCAAGGGGCGGGGCGGGACCGGGGCATCGTCTATCAGCGTTATTCGCTGTTTCCGTTTCTCACGGCCGAGAAGAACGTGGCGTTTGGGCCGATGCTCGATCAAACCAACCTGTTCTTTCGGACCGTCCAGTTCTGGAAATGGTGGAAGCTGCACCAGCGACATCTGGAAGAAGCCCGCGATTGGCTGACGCGTCTGAAGCTCAGCGAGGCGTTGCGGCAATATCCGGCGCAGATGTCGGGCGGCATGTGTCAACGCGTGGCGATCGCGCAGGCTCTGATCATGCGGCCGCAGATCCTGCTGCTGGATGAGCCGTTCGGAGCACTGGACGAGGCCACGCGGGAAACCATGCAGGAGATGCTGCTGCAGCTCTATGCGGAAAACGTGAAAGCCCGCGCCGAGCAGCGTCCGCCGCCGTATACGATTCTGATCGTGACGCACGAGCTGAACGAGGCACTATACGTGGCCGATCGCGTGGTAGGCCTGTCTCAATATTGGGATTGGAAGGGGGCCGGCCTGGACGCGTCTCCGGGGGCCACGATCATCTACGACGCCGTCTCGCCCGTCTTCAGCCGCAGCTCGGAAACGGAAGCCGCCGCGTTCACCCGGCAGCGCGAAGAGATGCGCGAAGCGGTCTTCGAACCCACGATTTTCCCCGCGCGCGACACCTACGTCCGCTTCTGGCGCGAAGTGCAAGAAGGGCAAGGCGTGGGCGTGATGGCGCCGTGAGATTTGGTCCGGCGGCTGTTTTCTCCCAAGCCGCTTGATTCCGCGACCAGTACGCACACGGCGGGCATGTCCGTGCGTGCGGTCAAAGCAGCTTTCGCGTTCCGGTTCATGTCGCAAGCTGATCGGGTAGACTACGCCGGGATGCCCGCCATCGATCGAACGATTCTTCGCTTTCGCCGCTGCGCCGACCCGCCAACAGACCCTCCACGCCAATGTGTTCATCGAGTTCGGGCCACTCGATTGCATAGCCATCTCCGAGCAGTTGCCAGTTCCGCTTCTCGGATTCGGACGCTTCCATGAGCCGCGGATACCAAGCCAGCGGCACGCTCAAGTTGCGCCCGTCTGCCAGATCAACCGTCAATTTGTCGGGTCCCAGAGAGACGTTGACTGCAACTACGTCGTGCTCAAGCACCAAAGTACTCATGCCAGGCCTCAATCAAAGTGGCTTGATGTTTTCTCGCGAGCCGTTCGATGTCCCGCAATTCATGGTCGGCGAAGCCGTGATTCCTGGCAAGGGCAACTGGCTCCAGCCAGAACTTAACGATGTGGCGATCGCGCTGGACGTGAACATGAATCGGTTCTCCGTGGTCGGAGCTGAAGAAAACAAAGACATACGGTCCATCGCGAAGGATGGTGGGCATGGGGCGTTCCCACGTCACTTGCGGCTGAAAAAACGGCAGCTTCGATCCGGTTCGACGTTGCGATTACTCCGCAACAAGGCTGTGAATAAGGGAGAGTCGTGCTCTACCCAATATACTGTAACTTCCCGCGGTGGACGAAAACCGTCGACCTTTGTTCGACTAAAATGTCGAGAATCGAGCGTCACGTTTGCTGTGGCTCTTGAGCGTCAAACAAGCGTGAAACCAGCGCGGGATCGGGGGGGCGGGTGAGGAGGCTGACGCCGATGCCGGAGAGGAAGGAGGCGAGCAGGCCCCAGACAATGGGATCGAGGCCCATCAGGAAGTACGGGCGGAATTTTGTGGCGTTGCCGATCATGGGATCGAAACCCATCCAGGCCAGGGTGAAGCCGGCGCCGTAGAGGACGATCATCGTACCGGCCCCGGCGATCATGGCGGCAATGGTTCCCGCGGCCGTGGCGCGGCGCCAGAAGGCCGTCATTAACGACGGTGTTACGAAGGTCGCCGCGCCGCTGGCGCCGGAGAAAACGACCAGCGCTTGCAGATAGTTCACGGGACTGATGTTCGCGCAAAAGGCGATCGCGCCCATCAAAATCATCACCGCATAGGTGAGCCGGCGGATCTCGGTGCGCGTGGCGTCGGGCCGAATGAACCGTTGATAGAGATCTCGCACGATGCCCGAAGCAATCACCACCAGATAGGAGCTCACCGTGGCCATCACCGCGCCAAAGGGGGCGGTAAGAATGAGGCCGCCGATGAATGATCCGATGTAAGGGATCTGCCCCGTGGTGAGCAATGCCAAGCGCGGGATGATCTCGTCCGAATTCTTCGGCGGCAGGTCGGGCAATAGCGCTCGGCCGCAGATGCAGATGGCGATCAGCGGCAGATAGATGAACGTGTTGTAGCCGGCGAGCAGGAAGATCGAGCGGCGTATGGTGGGCGTGTCTTTGCTGGCCATGATTCGCACGGTGCCCGCTGGCGATCCCAGGCCGGAGAAGACCCACACAAAGAAGAACGAGAACGCCAGCCCCAGCGGCAGAAACTGCCGGTCATCGGTGGCGTAACCGGGCCCGAACACGTAGCCAGGCCCCGTTTTCTCCGCGGCCCGCAGCGTGGCTGTTTGCAGAGGGCTGATGCCAGCGGCTCGTTCTTCGGGAGTCTGCGTCTTGGCCACGGCCAGCAGGGCCAGCACCAACAGCATCAAGACGCCGAAGAACATCATCACGCTCTGAAACAGATCGGTCCACACCGCGGCCAGGAACCCGCCAATGAGCGTGTAACCGATCACGGTGATGGCGAAGATCACGAGCCCCAGGTAATAGTAGAAATCGAGCCCACCGGCGGCGTTCTCATCGAGCGACAGTGCGCCCGATCCCGGCCAGGAGACTTTCATGATGATCGCCCCGGCCTTGAATTGGGCCACCATCATGAAGGTCATGAAGAGCAGAATAAATGCCAGTGCCACCAGGCCCACCGCGGGACTTCCAAAACGTTCGCGGAACAGGTCGGGCACGGTGATGGCGCCCGTGCGGCGAGAAAGCTGCGCCATGCGTTTGCCCAGCACGCCGAACCCGGTGAGAGGCACGACCATGTAGGCGGAGATCCACAACGCCACGCTCCAGCCGTGACTGTACACCAGCGAAGGAAAGCCCATAAATGTGCCGCCGCTTTGCACGGTGGCGGTGAGGGCCAAGGCCCAGCTTCCCAGTCCCCGGTTCCCGAGGAAGTAGCCCTTGAGGAACGAGCCGCTCTTCACCACGCGCTGGGCCACGGTGCCTAGCCAGACGCTGGCGGCAATCAACAGACACAGCGCGATCA
>JBGTDH010001014.1:0-5626 GCA_041748435.1 Pirellulales bacterium | reverse complement strand
GCCTTGGTCGTCAAGCTGCTGGACTATCTCCGCAAAACCGATGTGGAGAACAAGGCCAAGGAAATCCTGTCCAACGCCGATCGCGAGATCGAGACGCGACGCAAAGAGGCCGAGCTGGAGTTGAAAGAACGGGCGCTGGAGATTCAGGCCGAGGGTGAGAAAGTCCATACGCAGATCCGGCAGGAGCTGCATGAGCGGGACCGCTCTCTGGACAAGCGGCAGGACGCCGTCGAGCAGCAGACCGAACAGCTTCGCAAGCAGGAGAAAATGGTCGAGGCCACGCAGCGGAAGCTGGCCGAGAAGATCGAAGACACGGAACGCCGCAACGAAGATCTCGCCAAGCTGCTCGATCTGCAGCGGCAGACGCTGCATCAGCTCAGCGGGTTGAGCCGTGAAGAAGCTCATCAACGGTTGCTGGAGCTCGTGGAAACGGAATTGCAGAACGAAGTCGGCTCGCGCATTTCCAAGCACGAGAAACGCATCGCCGCCATCTGCGAAGTGAAGACCCGCGAAGTGCTGCTCACTTCGCTGCAGCGTTACGGCGCGGCCCACACGGCGGAGACCACGACCAGCACGGTCGATATTCCCAGCGACGAGATGAAAGGCCGCATCATCGGCCGCGAGGGCCGCAACATCCGGGCCTTCGAGAAGGCCACGGGCGTGGACGTGATCATCGACGACACGCCCGGCGTGGTGATCGTCTCGGGCTTCGATATGGTGCGCCGCGAGGTGGCCCGTCTGTCGCTGAATAAGCTGATTGCCGACGGCCGGATTCATCCTTCGCGAATCGAAGAGATTGTACACGAGACGCAGGCCGAGATGGATCGGCACATTCAGAAGCTGGGAGAGGAAGCATCGCAAGAGGCCGACGTGCCGGGTCTGCACGAGAAGGTGATCTATCTGCTGGGCCGGCTAAGATTTCGCACCAGTTACAGCCAGAACGTGCTGCGGCATTCCATCGAAGTGGCGTTTCTCACCGGCATGATGGCCGAGGAAATTGGCATGGACGGCAACCTGGGTCGACGCTGCGGCCTGCTCCACGACATCGGCAAAGCGGCCGATCACGAGCAGGAAGGCGGCCATCCCAAAATTGGCGCTGATCTCTTGAAGCGTTACGGCGAGCGGGCGGAAGTGGTGCATGCCGCCTTGGGGCATCACGATGACTTGCGCGTCGAGAACCCTTACACCGTGCTGGTGGCCGCCGCCGATGCCTGCAGCGCCAGCCGTCCCGGTGCTCGCCGGGAGACGCTGGACAGGTACGTCAAGCGGATGGAAGAGCTGGAAGGCATTGCCACCGGGTTTCCCGGCGTCGATCAGGCCTTTGCCATTCAGGCGGGCCGCGAACTTCGTGTGTTGGCCAGTGCCAAAGATACTACCGACGAAACAGCCTCTAAGATCTGCCGTGATATTGCCCAGGCCCTTGAGGAGCAACTAACCTATCCCGGCGAGATCAAAGTCACGCTGCTGCGCGAATCGCGATTTACCAGCATCGCCAAGTAGGATCGCAATCCATGACGCCAACGGACGGGCCTGCGACCGCCGCCGCTCAGCCAGCGTCGCCTCCGCGGCGAGTGCGTCTGTGGCCGCTGCTGCTGATTCTCGCCATTTCCGCCGGCTCCCTGGTCTACATCTGGGTGATCTCTGAGCTCTCGCGCTCCTGGGCCAATGTCTACACGGCCCAAACATTCCTCCTTGGGTTGATTTTTGCTCTCGCCTGGCTGGCGTTCCTCTCGCGTCTGCCCTGGCGAACGCGTGGCGTATGGCTATGCGCGATCATCGCGCCGCTGGCCGTGCTGGCCGTATTGTTCAAGATCGATCGCGTTAGCGGCGATCTCATTCCCACGCTGGCGTGGCGCTTCGCTCCCAAGCCGCACGAGCGGCTCGCCCAGGACGCACCGACGGCAATTGCCACGACGGATGCCGACCGCGCTGATCTGACCACCACTTCGCCGCGCGACTATCCAGAATTCATGGGACCGCGCCGCGATTCGACGATGCCCGCAGTGCGTCTCGCTCGGGACTGGACCGGCCACCCGCCACGGCTGCTGTGGCGACAGCCGATCGGCGCCGGGTGGTCGAGCTTCGCTGTGGTCGGCGATTACGCGCTGACGCAAGAGCAACGCGGGGCACAGGAGCTGGTCACATGCTATGAGCTGCTCACCGGGAAGCTGCGTTGGAGCTACGCCGACGACGTGTACTACGAAAGCAAGATCGCCGGCGATGGCCCTCGCGCCACGCCCACGATCGCGAAGGGCCGCGTCTATGCGCTTGGTTCCGGCGGCCTGCTCAATTGTCTGGACGGCGCCACCGGCAAGCGCCTCTGGCAGCGGGACACGTTTCAAGACACCTCGCGAAAGAACACCGATTGGGGCAAGGCCTGCTCGCCACTGGTGGTCGATGGCCTGGTAATGGTGACCGGCGGGGCCGAGCCCGGGCCGACGCTCGTCGCCTATCATGCCCAGACGGGCGAGCTCGTGTGGAAGGCCGACGATCAGCCCACGACGCGCGTGAGCTACGGCTCGCCAATGATGGCCGTTTTGGCCGGCGTGCGGCAGATCCTGATGCTCAACGACAACACGATGGCCGGCTACGACCCCGCCACCGGCAAGCAACTCTGGGAACATCCCTGGCTCGGCCCCGAGCCCAAGGTCACGCAGCCCCTGGTGGTGGGCGAGAACCGCCTCGTGATCGGCAGCGGCTACGGCGTGGGCAGTGCCCTGATTGAACTGACTGCCGCGGAAGACGGCCGCCTGACCGTTCGTGAAGTGTGGGCCAATCGGCACCTCAAGCCCAAGTTCACCAACCTCGTGCATTACGAGGGGGCACTGTTTGGCCTGGATGAAGGCATCCTCGTTTCTCTCGATCTGGCCACCGGCGAGCGACGTTGGAAAAAGGGGCGCTACAACCACGGGCAGATCATACTCGTGGGCGACCTGCTGCTGGTACTTGGCGAGAACGGCGAGCTCGTCCTGGTAGAAGCCACCCCCTCCGCCCCGCGCGAGCTCGCCCGCTTCCCCGCCCTCGACGGCAAGACCTGGGGCCATCCCACGCTCGTACCTCCCTACCTGCTGCTGCGCAACGATCAAGAAGCCGCCCTCTACGAGCTGTCTTTCGATTCGAAGTGATGCGTCTCGGGTGAGCGAACGAAGGCTGAACCTAAAGCCGTAGGCATCCCCATCGCACTTCGGGGCATTTATTCTAATTTCGACGAAAATAACCGTTGAAGCGATAAAATCACTGCGGCACACGCAGAAAAAACCTTCACGGGCAAATTTGCGCTTGTTCGAGAGATTTTATCACGGATACTTGAATTTCCCGTGGTTCTCAATTTTTGGATAGACTTATGCTGATCTCATTCTCCGTCGAAAATTTTCGGTCATTCGGCGAGGAGGCGACCCTCAACTTGGTCGCAAGTGGTCGGCTTGAGAATCATCAAAATCACCGCGTGTCTATTCCGAATTCCTCGAAACACGTCCTTCGTGCAGCAGTGCTCTACGGTGCCAACGCAGCGGGTAAGTCTAATCTCGTGAAAGCAGTTGAGACCGCGCAGGACTATCTACGAGGAGAAGTGAAGTTAGCATCGCCTTTCCGATTTGATCCCTCTCGCTCAAACCAACCCAGTTCATTTGAGTTTCGCTTCTTGCTTCAGGATCGCGTTTTCATTTATGGCTTTGACATCACGTCGATGCGAATCGACGCCGAATGGCTTGGCGTGCTCAAGGGTGAGGAAGAGGTTGCCATCTTTGATCGCCACGCCGATGGAGCCACGCAGATCAACCCAGACGCGAAAAGGCTATTCCAAGATGACGTGACGATGTTCACGACTCTAGATGCTTTGAAGTCGCTGCCGATGACCGGGCATCAATTGTTCCTGAATCGTGCCAGCAGCGTTCCAGTGGATTCGCAAGGCAAAGTTCTGAGCGGGATCATTCGGTGGCTAACCGAAGATTTGACCGTCATCAAACCGGACCATCAGTCATGCGACATTTTGGATCGGCTGCAATCGGACACGAAGTTTCGAACATTCGTGAAGACGTTCTTTCAGGGTGTCGGGACCGGCGTTGCTGACCTCCAGGTGGTTGATGGAGAGCGCCCGGCGAGTGACTGGGAACGGAAATACCTGGTGGAAATGGCGGCACATAATCCTCGAGTCATCACCGAGTTCATGGGGGGATGCTCCGGACATTCCGACGCTCGGTTTGATCCTAACGATTCAAGCAGAATCCTCACGAGAACGCTGGTGTCGAGTCACGTGTCAAACAAGCGGCAGTCTCGCTTGCCGTTCCATGAAGAATCAGAGGGCACTCAGAATCTGCTCCATTTGATGCCCGTGATCTGCCCCGATCCAGAACGCAGCAAAGTAGTGATAATTGACGAGCTTGATCGAAGTCTCCATCCTTTACTTTGTTGGGAGTTCATACGCTTCTTTAGCGAGTCATGTCCAGGTGCCCGTCGACAGATGATCGTGACGACCCACGAGGCACACCTACTCGATCAGGAGTTGCTCCGACGTGACGAGTACTGGTTCGTGGAAAAGGATTCGGCGCAGCAGAGCCAGCTTGTTTCCTTGGCCGAATTCAATATCCGGAAAGATCTACAGATTCAAAAAGGCTACTTGCAGGGCCGTTTTGGCGCCATCCCGGTAATCGGCGGAATGGATTCGCTTGAAAGACTGCTAAACTGCGACAATCCATCGGAGCGCGGGGATGCCACGACGGAAGCGACCCCTTGACCGAGATGGCGGCACGCTTCGTGACGCAAGTCTACTGGTCATTGCATCGGAGGACAGGTACGCGGCAAAGCAGTACTTTGGGCGTTTTCGCACGAGGCGGATCCAGTTCCTTGTGGTTCCGACAAGCGACGGACGCTCATCCCCAACGGCCGTAATGGAACGTTTGGATGAGTTCAAAAGAAGCAATGCCACCGAGGTCGATGATCAGTTCTGGGTTTGCATTGATCTTGATCATTGGGCTGGCGAGTCACACATGAAGAATCTGACCGACGTGCTGTCGCACTGCCGACGAAAAGGCTACCGCGTTGCGATCAGCAACCCGTGTTTTGAACTATGGTTGTTGCTTCACTTAGAGGACCTGCCTACGAACGTGTCGCCCAGGTGCGACGAAATTGCCGCGAGGCTGGCAACATTGCTGGGTGGTTACAATAAGGCAAAGTGCTGCTCCAGCATCCAGTTCACTGCAGAAATGGTTCATGATGCCGTTAGGCGTGCCGAGGCGTCTGATACCGCGGACGCGATCCCTACGAGGCCCCTCAGTCGCGTACACCTCATTCTAAAAGAATTGATGGCCCGCGATTCAATCGACTTGACTTAATCAACTCGCAGATTCGCTTGGATACCGGCCAATTTCAGACCGCCCTCTACGAACTCTCGTCGAAGCAGTAACGCGCTACGGTCCCAGCAGCCACGCTGGCAACTCCGCCACGCTACCGAGGAGATGCGTATGCGGCGCTGCCTCTAACTCGACGCGGCCGTGGGCGCCAGACAGCACACCGACATTGTAGCGCACTCCCGCGTTGTGCCCGGCCTGAAGGTCCAGCGCCGTATCGCCCACCGCGACCACGCGCGCGACGTTCTCGGCTGCAGTGGCCTCCATGCAGCGGAAGATCA
>JBGTDH010001013.1:0-4079 GCA_041748435.1 Pirellulales bacterium | reverse complement strand
GCGCGGCGCCGACCTTCATCTCGGCCCCCACCGATGCAACCGTCAAGATCACGCCCAGACTTACGCTCCAAGTAATGGCTTTGTTTGCGTTCATCGGCTCACCTCGTGAACTTGCTAGGAACTCGGTGCTGACCAGCATCGCCCTTGCCGCGTGTCGCGGCGGACGAACTCGGACTCGATGCTGCTCTTGAGCGCCGGCTTGTCCAGGCACCAATTGGGAGCGATCAGATAATCGGGGGGCGCTTCTCCGCTGACGCGCTCCACGATGCATGTGGGAGGCAGCAGCTCCAGAAACTCGACCACCACGCGCACATAGTCGTCGCGGCTCAAGAGCGTCACATCGCCGGCAGCATACTGCTCCGCCAGCGGCGTGTTCTTCACCACGTACAGGTTGTGGATTTTCACGGCATCGACCTGCAGTCTCGCGACCTCCCGCGCAGTCTGGAGCATGTCCTCATGCGATTCTCCCGGCAGCCCAAGCATGATATGCGCACAGATCTCGAAACCGCGGCCACGGCTGCGGGACATGGCATCCACCATCGCCGCGTGGTGATGGCCGCGGTTCATCCACTCCAGCGAGCGGTCGTGCATCGTCTGCATGCCATACTCGACCGACCAGTATGCGCCCCCCGCGATCTCGGCAAGCAGATCGAGAACCTCGTCGCCCACGCAATCGGGACGCGTGCCGATTGCCAGACCCACCACCTGCGGATGCTCCAGCGCCTCCTGGTACAGCGGCCGCAAGCGCTCGACCGGAGCATAGGTGTTCGTGGCGGGTTGGAAATAGGCCAGGAACCGCTCGACCTCGTACCGCCACTTCAGCCGGCGGATGCCTTCGTCCAGTTGCCCGCGAATACTGGTCCGCGGCAACCGGCGGCTAGGGCTGAAGCTGCGATTATCGCAAAACACGCAGCCGCCGCGGGCCACCGAGCCATCGACATTGGGGCACGTGAATCCCGCATCCAGGCTGACTTTCTGGATCCGCTGGCCAAACCGCTGCCGGAGGTAGAAGTTGTAGGCAAAGTAGCGCAGTCCGGCGGCCCGCCAATTGTGGGCGCCGGTCTCCGCACGCTCGAGGGCAGGAAGATTTGACGGCAACAAAATAGACTACTACAGTAGAACGCAGGTGTCCCGTGGGCGATCTTAGGACCCCGTGGTCGGGCAATCAAGGGAACAGACTATGTACGGCGAGTTGGTTCCGCTGGGGGGTGGCGATCCGGTTCCGCTCCTGAAACGCACGCTCTCGATCGGTCGGCGGGACGCCAATGACATCGTGTTGCAGTTCGACAGCATCTCCGGCAACCATTGTCAGTTGAATATCAACTACGGCTACTGGTACGTCAAAGATCTTAACAGCCGCAACGGCGTGAAAGTGAACAATCTCCGGATCGACGGGGAGAAGCGCCTGGACCCGGGCGATGTTCTCTCGATCGCCAAGCATCGCTACGAGGTGCGCTACTCGCCCGCGGATCTGGGCGCCATTGGCCCGCCGCCCGATGATGAAATCACCGCGGGCATTTTTTCCAAGTCGCTGCTGGAACGCGCGGGACTCTCGCGCAAGAAAACGGCGGACGAGTTGGACGAAGACGACGTGGTGCTACGCAAGAACATCGCGCGCGAAGAGCGTTCCAAGAAGGCTCCCGACTAATCTTCCGGCGGCGGCGGCGGCGAGCTCTGCTGCGCGAACACGATGCGTTTTCGCGATCGCTCGATGCCTACCAGCCCGCCGTTCACGGGATCGACAGCAATGCCTTGACCGGGGAACGGGATCGTCCAGGTATCGATCAGTTCCAGCACGTCGCCTTCCCGCGGCAGCCGCAGCCGATACAACACGCGCTTGTCGTGCCCCGTGACCAGCAGATCGTGATCGACCCACACGCCGCCGGAAAGGCTGTAGGCGCCCAGATCGGCGATGACTTCCCGTGGATAGCTCCATACGCCTTGCTCGCGCCACGCATCGTCCAGCTTGACGAGCACGGTTTGTGCGTTGACAGTCCCGTAATGGGCGAAGTTGCACCACCAGCGGCCGTCTCGCCGCACAACCCAGGTGAGACTGCCGCGATACGCGCCGAACTGCTTGAGCGTGCTCAATTGCATACTCGCCGGGTCCAGCACCATAATTTCGCTCTGAGCGGGCGTGCGCGGATAGTTGGAGTGCGCGCAGTAGAGCTTGCCCTCCCACAGGAAGCCGCTATTGAGATGCAGCGCCTCGCCGCGGCTCTCCGCCACGCGCGTGCCCGTGGCGCGATCGTACTTGGCGATGCGACGGTTATCGATCGCGTAGATGAACTTCGCATCGACCGCCGCCGCCTGATTTGCTTCCGCTGCCGCGAGGCTGGCCGTCTCCCGGTATTCCCCCGCCGGCGCTGCCGCGTGCAAGACCAGCAGGAACAGTGCGGTGGTGCTCATTTCTTTTCGCCACCGATTTGTAATGTTCCCACCACGTCACGGGCAGCGCTGGCCCCCAATTCGGCCAGCGCCGCGGGCAAGGCGTCCAGAATGGCAATGCTAGCCGTCGGGTGATAAAAGTTGGCAGTGCCGATCTGCACGGCCGTGGCGCCGGCGACGAGGAATTCCATCACATCGTCCAGCGTGGCGATGCCTCCAATGCCAATCAAGGGCGTCTTCACGGCGCGGGCCACCTGATAGACACACCGCAGCGCGATGGGCTTGATGGCCGGGCCGCTCAGCCCGCCCATCACGTTGCCCAGCAGCGGCCGGCGACGCCGCCAATCGACGGCCATTCCCAGGCAGGTATTGATCAGACTGATCGCATCCGCTCCCCCCGCTTCGGCCGCGCGGGCGATCTCCGCAACGTGTGTCACGTTGGGAGTGAGCTTGGCCAGAATGGGGTGGGAGCAGGCGGCCCGGCAGCCCGCCACTACCTGCTCGCACAGTTGCGGGTCGGTGCCGAAATCGACGCCGTGGCTCACATTGGGGCACGAGATGTTCAACTCGATCCCGGCAATGCCTGGCAAGCCGTCCAAGCGTGCCGCCATCGCCACGAAGTCGTCGTAATCGCACCCGGCGATGCTCACAAGAATCGGAGCGACGAGCGAGCCCAAGTAAGGCAAGTGGTGCTCGATAAAGGCTTCCAGGCCATCGTTATCCAGGCCAATGGAGTTGAGCATCCCGCCCGTGGTCTCGATGGTGCGCCACGGCGCGTTGCCCGCTCGGGGCTGGCGGGTAACGGTCTTGGGAACAATGCCACCCAGCCTGGCGAGATCGACGAAGCCCGCCATTTCCCGCGCGTAGCCAAACGTGCCGGAGGCCACCAGAATGGGGTTGGGAAGCGCCAGGCGTCCCAGACGCACGCGCAGATCGAGGTTTTTTGCTGCCGAATTCATAGGGCTGCAATGTAATCGACTCGCCCCGCCGAGTCGACGGACGGACCACCTATCATTCCGGCGTCTGTCGTCGGCTCAGGAGACGACCAAAATGACAGACGCCTGCGCCTCGGTTATGATGTGCAGGACAAGTCCGATCGGGATGCAAGTGAGCAAATGAGGGAGATCATGAATATGCGGATGCTGGCATGCCTGGCGTTGATTGTGCTGACGCTCGAGGACGGCCGTGCGGCGGAGCGCACGCCGAATGTGGTGATGATTCTGGGAGACGATCAGGCTTGGACCGATTATGGCTTCATGGGCCATCCTGACATTCGCACACCGCATCTGGACAAGCTCGCCAGTCAGAGCCTGGTGTTCACCCGCGGGTACGTGCCCACGAGCCTGTGCCGAGCCAGCCTGGCGTCGATGATCACGGGCCTGTATCCGCATCAGCACGCCATTACCTCGAACGATCCGCCCAAGGGGACCGATCGCGCGTTGATGCTCAAGCACATCCAGGCGCATCCGGCGTTGCCACGATTGCTGCAACCGCTGGGGTATCAGAGTTTGCAAACCGGCAAGTGGTGGGAAGGGCATCCGCGGCTGGGCGGCTTCACGCAAGCGATGTCGCACGGCGATCCGTCGCGCCGCGGAAGGCACGGCGACGAGGGGCTGCAGATCGGCCGCCAGGGATTGGGGCCGATCGAAAGCTTTCGTCCGAGTGCGGAGACAAGCCGTTCTTCTTGTGGT
>JBGTDH010001012.1:0-4163 GCA_041748435.1 Pirellulales bacterium | reverse complement strand
TCCCGCCGGACTCTGACACGTGTCGCGAAGGCGAGGAGGATTGCAACATGCACCAGACATATCGTTTTGGCCAAGCGATCGTCTCGTGTCTTGCCTGCCTCGAATACTTGCGGACGGGAATGGCCTTGTTCGCAGGCGTAGCGGCGCGTGGAGCAGTGATAAACGTGCCGACCGGGAGTAGCCGTCAAGTGCCGCCCATCGAGCTGAGGTCGGGGGCAACGATCTCGGAGCCATCTGGTGCGCGCGGGCGTGAAGCGAATGCAAAATGCAAAATGCAAAGTGCGAAGTGCAAAATGCGAAGCTCGCCCGCGCGGAAGGCGGCCAACGTGCGGTGTTGTCCCCGTGCGCCGCTGCCTGTGGTCCCGAGGTGGGACTCGCGGGCAGGAGGCAAAAACCCGAGTTAGTTTGTTACACCCCAGCAAGAATCGCCTTCCCTGCCCGTGAGGCAGCGGCGCACAAATTTTTGAGTGGCTAACGGCTGTCAGCTATCGGCTGTCGGCCAGAGTACCCATCTTGCTTCGCAAGAGGAATGCGTGATTCCGCAGCCATTGCGGCATTTGTTTCTTTGCGCGCTCATGGGTGGCGGAGAGGCGATAAGCGAGCCAAAGGTTGCCAGCCGAGACGATGGGAAGCTACGCTACAGTCCTCAGCCTTCCGTTCTACTCTCTCCGATCGATCTGCGATGCCATTCCAACGCCGTGCTGGTTGCACACTTCTGGTTGTGTGCGTAAGTCTTCTGCTCACGAGCCTGTTATCCGCACAGCCCACTCCGGCCCGCGCGAATCCAGGTCTCACGCAGCGCTTGCCCTGGAGCACGTCGCGTGTCACGGGATCGCCGGAGCCGCCGACGCCGTATCGCACGGAGCGCGCATTCCCGCAGCTAACGTTCGATCATCCGGTGGAAATGACCTTTGTCCCCGGCACGCCGCGGCTGCTGGTGGCGGAATTAATGGGCAAGATTCACACGTTTGTCAACGAGCCGCAGGCCTCGCGCAAGGAGTTGATGTTCGACCTGGCGGCACACAATAGAGGATTCTCGCGTTTGTATGGGCTGACGTTTCATCCGCGTTTCACGGAGAATCGCACCTGCTTGATCAGCTACGTGCTGGAGGGAAAGACGCCGGAAGGGACGCGCGTTTCGCGATTCAGAATGCTGCCGGGAGATCCGCCGCGTATCGACCCGGAGAGCGAGGAGATTGTGCTCACCTGGCTCTCCGGCGGGCACAACGGCTGTGCTTTGGCCTTCGGACCGGACGGATGTCTGTACGTCTCCGCGGGCGATGGCGGCGATGCGTTCCCGCCCGATGGCCGCAACTCCGGGCAGGACCTGAGCAACGTGCTGGCCACGGTGATGCGCATCGATGTCGATCGTCCCGACCCCGGGCGGCTGTACGGCGTGCCCAAAGATAATCCGTTCCTTGAAATGCCCGGCGCCCGCCCCGAGATCTGGGCCTACGGCTTTCGCAATCCTTGGAAGATGTGCTTCCATCCCGACGATGGCTCCCTGTGGGTGGGCGATGTGGGCTGGGAGATGTGGGAGATGATCTATCGCGTCCAACGCGGCGGCAACTACGGCTGGAGCGTGAAAGAAGGAAGTCAGCCCGTGCTGGGCGAGCGGAAGCGCGGCCCCACGCCCATCCTGCCTCCCACGGTGGAACACTCGCACACGGAGGCCCGTTCGATCAGCGGCGGATACGTGCATCACAACCGTCGCCGCTTGCCGGAGCTGCACGGCGCTTATGTCTATGGCGATTACGTCACTGGAAAAGTGTGGGGCGCGCGGCACGATGGCCGCGAAGTCACCTGGCTCAAGGAGCTCGTCGATACGCCGCTGCAAATCGTCGGCTTTGGGAACGATGCAGACGGCGAAGTCTATCCCGTGTGCCATGAGACGGGCGTGATCCATCGGCTGGTTCCCAATCCCGTTGCCACGCGCAACGAGGCCTTTCCGACAAAGTTGAGCGAGACGGGCCTGTTCTCCTCCACCGCTCAACAGCAGCCGGCCTCCGGTGTGCTTCCCTACTCGATCAATGCCCAGCCTTGGTCGGACGGTCTGACCGCCGAGCGATTCGTCGCCGTGCCCGGCCAGCAGAAGTTGGGCGTCTGGGACAAGGAGAACACACAGATTGGCTACATCAAGGGAACCTGGAAGTATCCGCCGGACTCGCTGCTGGTGAAAACGCTCTCCGTGCCTGCCAGCGAAGATGGCCGCCGACCGGCAAAGCGCATTGAGACGCAGGTTCTGCACCTCGATGGCGATACGTGGCGCGGCTATGCGTATCTGTGGAACGACGAGCAGACCGATGCCGCACTGGCGCCGGCCGAAGGGACCGATGTCAAGCTCTCGCTCTCCGACGGCACGCAGACATGGCATGTCGCCAGCCGCACGGAGTGCATTCTTTGCCACACCACGCGCGCCGGCACCGTCCATGCGTTTCATCCGCCGCAACTCAATCGCCATCACGATTACGGCGCTGGCCCGGTCAATCAACTTCACGCGCTGGCACAGGCGGGCCTGTTCGAGCAGACGCCCGATTTCGATGTGCGGCCGACTCCCGATCCCCATGATGCCACGGCCGATCTCGACCGGCGCGCCCGCACGTACTTGCACGTGAATTGCGCGCATTGTCATCGGCGCGGAGGCGGCGGAGCAGCCTTCGCCGATCTGCGTGGGGAGATCACGCTCGATAAGACCAATCTGCTGGCGCGGCCTACCCAGGGCACATTTGGCATTCACGGCGCGCAGGTGGTGCATCCCCAGCGGCCGGAGCACTCGGTGCTCTACTATCGCCTTTCGAAGCTCGGTCGCGGCCGCATGCCCTACTTCGGCTCGCAGATTGTCGACCAGCGCGGCGTGCAGTTGATTCACGATTGGATTGCCCAGCTCAAACCCGATCCAAAGACGGCCGCCGCGGAAACGAGCGAGTCCTTGCAGCAGTTGAGCCAGCGCGAGCAACAATTGGCGAGTAAGTTGCCGACCTCGCCGATGGCGGAACTCAAGCCCCTCGTCGATCAACTCCTCTCTTCCACCAGCGGCGCCTTGCGAGTCGTGCAGGTTGCCGAGAGCGCTGGACTGTCTGCAGCCGTGCGGGAAGCGCTGGTCCGGCAAGGCGTCGCGCATGCCGAGCCGCAGATTCGCGATTTGTTCGAGCGGTTTGTGCCCGAGGAGAAACGCGTGCAGCGGTTGGGCAGTTCGATCAAGCCCGAGGCAATTCTGTCTCTGAGTGGCAACATCGGTCGCGGCCGTGCGTTGTACTTCGACACGGCCGGCGTGCAGTGCAAGAACTGCCATCGGTTGGAGAATTCCGGCACGGACCTGGGACCGGACCTGCGCGCCATCGCCAAGAAGCTCAATCGGCCGCAGTTGCTGGAGAGCATCTTGCAGCCCTCGAAGGCGGTCGATCCCAAGTTTGTGAGCTACCTGGTCGAGACCACGCAAGGCACGGTGTACACCGGCCTGCTCGTCGAAAAGACCGACGAGCATATCGTGCTCAAGGACGCTCAGAACAAGCCCCTCCGCCTGGCCGCCGCCGACGTGGAGCTTCTGGCCCCGCAAGCGCAATCGCTGATGCCCGAGTTGCTGCTGCGCGACATGACCGGGCAAGAAGTGGCCGATCTGCTGGAATTTTTATCGACGCTGACCGGTGAATAAAGGCGTGTGGGGCCATTTCCGTCCGTTGAACAAAGTCGGCAGAGCTACGAATACTCGTCCTGTCGCAACAAATAACCGTCTCCCTCATCCTCGTACAGCGACAGATCAAGGTCAGCGGCAGCTACTTTTTTCCCGATCCATCTGCGTGAACGGACTGCTTCTCGCCAGTTGCCAGGCAGCCTTACTTCGGTTCCCGTCGCCGGTTCGACAAGGGTGAACAATGACATCACTGAATGGCGCAGTCTATACGGAGTGCCTGGGACGGCCACTCCTTGACTACAAAGAGCTATACAGAGCCGTTCAATCTCGTTCTGCGGCAGGTTCAACTGGTCGAAGCCGAGATTGCACAAAGAACCGCCGAGAAAACCCAGCTCACTTGGCAAGTTGTCCGAAACTGGTGCGCTGGGGGGTTTCTTTGATGGGTCTGTGACGCAAACACGCGTTACGACCGATTCTCGGAGAAGCGATTGCTGCACCTCCGTTTCTGGGAACTGCTTGATGACGGGCAGAT
>JBGTDH010001011.1:0-2408 GCA_041748435.1 Pirellulales bacterium | reverse complement strand
ATGCTGAAGAGCGTGGACGAGAGTTTGGGCCGCGTGACTGCCGCGCTGGATCGATTGCAACTGACGGATAACACGCTCTTCCTGTTCACCTCTGATAACGGCGGCAACGTGCATAGCAACACGCCGACCGATCGCCGTTCGGAGCGGGCCGGCGCCGCGAACGACGAACGGCTGGCCGATTGGCGCAAGTGGGCCGGCGCGCAGCCGCCGACCAACAACTTTCCGCTGCGCTCCGGCAAGGGCACGCTGTACGAGGGTGGCGTGCGGGTGCCGCTGATGGTGGTCTGGCCGGGGAAGATCAAGGCGGGAACCACGTCCGCCGATGTGGTCGGGGCGATCGACGTCTATCCGACCGTGCTCGAACTGGTCGGACTATCGAAGCCCTCGCAACAGACGATCGACGGCGTGAGCTACGCCGCCGTCTTGCGGGGAACAGGCCCGCTCGATCGCCAAGCGTATTTCACCTACTTCCCGCACGGCGGACCGGCCAAGCCGCCGGGGGTTACGGTGCGTTCGGGTGATTGGAAGCTCATCCGCTGGTTCGAGACGGGTCCGGACTATCCGGATCGCCACGAGTTGTACAATCTGAAATCAGATCTGGGCGAACAGAAGAACCTCGCCGCCGGGATGCCGGACAAGGTGCGGGAGCTGGACGCGCTCATTGATGGTTTTCTGAGGGACACCGGCGCCTTAGCGCCCAAGCCGAACCCCGCTTATAAACGACTGGCGCGTGTAAACTGACTTTTGGAGTGCGGCGACTTGTCGCCGCTTTGGGAGTTTCGGAATGTGGAACGGACAACATCCAAAACTCTCAAAGCGGGGACAAGTCCCCGCACTCCGAAAAACGAGTTCCCCTAACCGACGAGACGACCATGCACAAGTCGCTCTGCTTCTTGATTCTAGCCTTGCTTCTGACATCCGCAGCTCAGGCGCAAGCGCCCAAGCTCAATGTGCTGTTCCTGATGTCCGACGATATGCGGCCCGATCTGGGTTGCTACGGACACGAAATTGTGAAGTCGCCGAATATCGACGCACTGGCGCGCGTGGGCGTGCGGTTTGAGCGCGCGTATTGCCAATACCCGCTGTGCAACCCGTCGCGCACGTCGATGCTCAACGGACGCCATCCGACGACGACCGGCGTGCTGGACAATCGCACGTGGATCGGGGCCGCGCATCCCGATTTCGCGTCGCTGCCGCGGCACTTCAAGAACAACGGCTACGCCGCATTGCGCACGGGCAAGATTTTTCATGGCGGCATCGACGACGCCCAGGCATGGACCGCGGGTGGCGAGGAGCGTCCTTTCCAGGGCGCCACTTCCACGCGGCAACAGCCGGCCAATCGCGTGCAGCAATCGGATCGCCGTGTGGTGCTGGAAGGAGACGGAGAGAGCCACGGCGATTTCAAGACCGCGGACCAGGCGATCAAGTATCTGCGGGAGCACAAGGACAAGCCCTTCTTCCTGGCCTGCGGCTTCACCAAGCCGCACAGCCCGCCGTCGGCGCCGAAGAAGTTTTATGCCCAGTACGATCCCGCCAAACTGCCGTTGCCGATCGATTTTCAGCCGCGGCCGACCGTGCCCGAGGGTTTCCCCAAGGGATCCGTCACCAACAACGGCGATCTGTTCATCAATCGCGATGCGTCGCCGGAGGAAGCCCGCGAGATGTTGCAGGCGTATTGGGCTTCGACTTCGTTTGCTGATTGGAACGTGGGTCGGGTACTGGCGGAGTTGGATCGCTTGAAGCTGCGGGAGAAGACCGTAGTCGTGTTCTGGGGCGACCACGGCTATCACTTGGGCGAGAAGGGCAAGTGGTCCAAGCATGGCTCGCTGTTCGAGGTGGGCACGCGCGTGCCGCTGATCGTCTCGGCGCCGCAGGCCAAGGGAAACGGCGGCTCGTCTCCGCGAACCGTGCAATCGCTGGACATCTATCCCACGCTGTGCGAGTTGTGCGGCATCCCCGCCCCCGCTGGCCTGGAAGGGCACAGCTTGACCGGCCTGTTGGCCGATCCCAAGAGCGCTTGGTCGCATCCGGCGTTTTCGGTCCACGGATCGAATACCAAGCTGGCCGGCGTCGCAGTGCGATCAGAGCGTTATCGCTACGTGGAATACGCCAGCCCCTCCGAGGCCATGTTGTTCGACGAACAGGCCGATCCGCATGAGTTGAAGAATCTGGCCAATGACCCCACGATGTCGCAGGTGAAAGCAGAACTCGCCAGGCTAGCCGAACAGCACGCCGCCCGCTTCCGCGCGAAGGCAGCGACGGGTCGCTGATTGATATCAAACGCGATCGTGTACTTTGTTAATGGGTGTTCTCCAGCGTCGATTCTCAGGGGAACGTATGCCAATTCAAGTGCGCTGCAACTGCGGACGCCAATTCAAAGCAGCCGACGAGCATGCGGGCAAGCGGGC
>JBGTDH010001010.1:0-3796 GCA_041748435.1 Pirellulales bacterium | reverse complement strand
AGCGCGTGGCCTTGGGCCGGGCCTTGGCCTGCGAACCCCGCGTGCTGCTGCTGGATGAACCCCTCAGCGCGCTGGACGACGTGACCCGCCACGAGATCTACACGCTGCTGCGCAATGTGCAGCTTCAAACGGGCGTTACGGCCTTACACGTCACGCACAGCCAGGCGGAAGCCCGCGCGTTGGCCGATGTGCTGCTTCTCCTGGAACCCGGCGGAGTGCGCGAATCGCCGCCGGAGAGAGAAGGGTCAGGGAGTCAACGAGATTACCAATGAGACCAATCACGGTGCCCGTGCTGCACGGCCACGATCACGATCTGAGTGGACTCGATTCGATAGCAGACCAGATAGGGGAATCGCCGGAGCAGTGCGGCCCTGGTCGCTGCATGGACGATGCCGTAGAGATGGGGATTGCCTTGAATCCGGTCCACAACATCGCGGAGTGCACTGAGGAATCGGCCGCCCAGCGCGGCGCTTTGCTGCTCGTAGTGCATGAAAGCCGCGTCAATATCATCCCGTGCCTCAGGAAGGTAGACGATCGGGAGGCTCATCTTGGACGCCCTAGATGAGCCACAACCTCCTCCCAAGTCAGGACATTGGACGGATCGGCTTTGTAGGCTTCAACTCGACGATCCAACTCTTGCTTCTGCTGATCGGTTAACTGAGGCTGCCAGCGTGTGAGTTCAATCTGATCCCACGCCCGTTGCACGAATTCGATCTGATCTCCCACCGGCCAAAGGCGGAGTTGGTCGAGCGCATTTGTCATATCCATCGCATTCCCCTCTTAGCTTCTAAGGATATCGCCATTGTAACGTGGGCGCGTTCGGATCAATACCCGAGAGAAAACCCCCCGTGCGATTTTTGGGGCTGCTCGATTAGAATGATCTCCCTAACCTCTTGTCGTTCCAGGCTTCCGCCGGCTCATGAAACTTGTCAAGTTGGCTGCCGCGGTGTTGAATCAGACGCCGCTGGATTGGGATGGCAATCGGGCCAATATCATGGCCGCGATTGAGGAAGCGCGCCGGCAGGAGGTCAGCATTTTGTGCCTGCCGGAGTTGTGCATCTCCGGTTACGGCTGTGAAGATGCGTTCCACGCGCCGGCGCTGCGCACGACGGCCTGGCAGGTGCTGCAGGAGATTGTGCCGCATACGCAGGGGATGGTGGTCTCGCTGGGGCTGCCGATCTTGTTCAACAACGCGCAGTTCAACGCCGCCTGCCTGGTAGCCAACGGACGCGTGCTGGGCTTCGTGGCCAAACGCTATTTGGCCGGAGACGGCCTTCACTACGAGCCACGCTGGTTCAAGGCCTGGCCGGGCGGACAACGGGCCGAGTTGCGGGTCGAGGGCCAAACGTATCCGCTGGGCGATCTCACCTTTGATTGCGGCGGCGTGAAGATCGGCTTTGAGATCTGCGAGGACGCCTGGGTAGCGGATCGGCCGGGAAGCGATCTTGCGCTGCGCGGCGTGGATGTCATTCTCAATCCCAGCGCCAGCCACTTTGCCTTCGGCAAGATTGATGTCCGCCGAAGGTTTGTGCTGGAAGGCTCACGGGCCTTTGGCGTGAGTTATGTCTACTCCAATCTGCTGGGTAACGAAGCCGGGCGGACCATCTACGACGGCGGGGCGCTCATCGCCTCGGCCGGAAAGTTGCTGGCCGCGGGACCGCGGTTCTCCTATGCCGATTGGCAGGTTACTTCGGCGGTGATCGATATCGACGGCACGCGCATGATCCAGGCCCGCACCGGGAGCTTCCGCCCCAGCTTCGAGCCGGATGCGGCCTGCGTTTACGAACCCTTCGAGTATCCCCCGCGATTGCCGGAAGAATCGATCGTGCAACTGCCGTCGTGGGAGCATAGCCCACAGATCAAAGAAGAAGAATTCGCGCGGGCGGTTTCCTTGGCGTTGTTCGATTATCTGCGCAAGAGCCGCTCGCACGGATTCGTCGTTTCTTTAAGCGGCGGGGCCGACAGTTCGGCCGTGAGCGCGCTGGTGTGGCTGCTGGTGAAGCTTGGCACGGCGGAGTTGGGGAGCCAGGGCTTCCTCAATAAGCTGGCGTATATCAAGCGCCTGCAAGGGATCGCGCAGCCGGAGCAGATGGTTCGGGCGCTGCTCACGTGCGTCTATCAATCGACTCGCAACAGCGGCAGCGTCACGTTCGACGCGGCGCAGGGTTTGGCGCGGGCGATCAACGCCGAGTTCTTGCATTTCGAGGTCGACGGCGTGGTGCAGGATTATCTGCAACTAGTCTCCCACGGCATCGGGCGTCCGTTGTCTTGGGAGACAGACGACATCGCGCTGCAGAACATTCAGGCCCGCGCGCGCTCGCCGGGAGTGTGGATGGTGGCGAACATCAATAATGCCCTGTTGCTTTCGACCAGCAATCGCTCGGAGGCGGCGGTGGGCTACGCCACGATGGATGGCGACACCAGCGGCGGACTGAGCCCGATTGCCGGCATTGATAAAGCGTTTCTCCGGCGATGGCTTCGATGGCTTCAGACCGAGGGTCCCGACGGCGCGCAGCCTCTGGCCGCGCTGGCGGCCGTGACCGTGCAGGCGCCGACGGCGGAGTTGCGGCCGCAAGAGTCCGGACAGACCGACGAAGCCGACCTGATGCCCTACGACCTGCTGGATTATGTAGAGCGGGCCGCCATTCGCGACCGGCATTCGCCGCTGGAGACGTATCTGCTGGCTCGCGCGCATTTCCCGGACTTTGGTTCAGACCAACTGCTGGTCTGGATCGAGCGGTTCTTTCTGCTGTGGTGCCGCAACCAGTGGAAACGGGAACGCTACGCGCCGTCGTTCCATGTTGACGATCAAAACCTCGATCCCAAGACCTGGTGCCGCTTCCCGATTCTCTCGGGAGGTTTCCGCCGCGAGATGGCCGAGCTGCGGGCTTACGTGGAGTCGGAAGATCGCCCGACCTAAACTAGCGAGACAGCAGTGAGGAAATCTCCGAGAGCGTTGGGCCGATCGAGGCGCGCAGCACGCAATCGGCCTGATCGTCCAAGGGCGTGGGATCGCGGTTAATAATCACCAGCTTGGCGCCGTATTGCCGGCCGTACCGCGGCAAACTGGCCGCGGGTTCCACGACCAGTGAAGAACCCAGCACCAGGAACAGATCGGACTGCTTGGCCAGTTGAATCGATTCTTGCAATACCGCCGGGTGCAACGATTGCCCGAACGAGACCACCGCGTGCTTCAGCAATCCGCCGCATTCCGGACACGGGGGCACAGCGTCCTGAGTCTTGAAGATCGCATGCATGGTGGCCGTGTCGAATCGCGCCAGGCAATCCAGACAGGCGACCTGGCGCGCCGTGCCATGCAACTCCAGCACGCGGCGGCTGCCGGCAATCTGGTGCAGGCCATCGATATTCTGCGTGATTAGCGCACTCAGCAGGCCGCGCAATTCCCAAGTCGCCAGCGCTTGATGGCCCTCGTTCGGCGCGGCGGCGGCGAAGTCCTCGAACTGCTGAAGTTTTTGTTGCCAGTACTCGTATCGAGACTGCGCGTTGGCCATGTACTCCTGAAAATAGATCGGCCGCGTGGTGGTCCAGATGCCCCCCGGCGATCGAAAGTCGGGAATGCCGCTCTCCGTGCTGATGCCGGCCCCGGTGAACGCCACGACCGTGCCGCGCTGCTGGAGCCACTCGGCGATTTGTTGCAGGTCGCTGCGCATCTAAAAGTCGTAAGCCAGCCGCGTGCCGAAGCCGTGGATCGTCCCTTCGCCAATGCCGGCGGGTCCCTCGCGCTGCGTGAGGACGAAGTTCCACTGCAACTTCATATTCGGGGTGAGGACCCAGT
>JBGTDH010001009.1:0-2276 GCA_041748435.1 Pirellulales bacterium | reverse complement strand
TTTCGTTAGAACAACGCCGATCGACGATCCGAAATCGCCTCGCATCATGCGATTTGGTCATCTTTGTTCATCTTCCGCGTGACCCGCCCGCCTGCTAACCCCAAAAATACGGTGCGCCACCCATTTCCGGACGGGCACTAGACTAAAGATTGCCCTGCGCCGTGAAATGAGAAACCGAATGACTGCGATCGCCATCTTGTCGGAACCCTTGGGCGACGGCACATCGTATCGGGCGGTGGCCGGCGCGCTGCAATCGACGGGGCGCACTCCGGGAGAGGCACTAGATTCCCTTTCCCGCCAACTCGCAGATCACGAGTTGGGCACGCTGATTGTTGTGCAACAGATGCGACCCGACGATTTCTTTCCCGCCGAGAAACGGGATCGGCTGGGGGATTTGATGCGACGCTGGCGGGAGGCACAGCGCCAGCTTGGCGTGGCCGAGCAGTCTGAACTTGAATCGCTCATCGCCGCCGAGACCGAGGCTGCGCAGCAACGTGCTGTCGCACTCTGGCGAGCAATGCAACAATGAATCGGCACTATTCTCCAGTCGCCCATCGCGCCGGTCATCGCTGTGAGTATTGCCGGGCGCCGGAGGCCATTTTCAATTTCCCTTCGAGGTGGAACACATTCGACCCAGTTCCGAAGATGGAGCGGACGATCCTGAGAACATGTGTCTCGCTTGCCGGTCCTGCAATTTGTTTAAATCCAATCACCTGGTGGGGCTGCCAGGAGCCCTGGAAACGGCAAGACCATTATTCAATCCCCGGCTGCAAAGCTGGGAGTTGCATTTCCGGGTCGAAACTCCGACAGCACTGATTGTCGGACTCACCGAGATAGGGGAAGGCACTGTCCGTCGCTTGCAGATGAACAGCGAGCTACAGGTTGCAGCCCGACGAGCCTGGATGCAGCTGGGACTGTACCCTTGACGAGCGTGACGGCGCCGTGCTGGGTCACAATCCCGATCCTGCCAAACGCTCGAACTTCAACATCAAGCAGGACGAGTGGAAAGAAGGCATCTTCAGCGGCACGCACGGATCCTACTGGGACCAGGCCGGGAACCTGTACGTGCAGGACTGGAACGTCGCCGGGAGGATCATGAAACTGGTGTGGGTCAAATAGCACCCTGGCCCGCGGAACAACTGCGAGTCTTGGCTCAGCGGTTCAGGCAATCCGAAGCACACGGCAGGCGGCCTCGTAACTGGCTTCCAAGTCAAGCGTGATGGCCAGCTCATGATCCAGCCAGATCGGCAGCGGTGGTAGCCGCTGGCCAACGACAAGCGGTCGATGCCAGCCCTCCAGCAGCAGCCGCTGCCTCGGGAGCGTCCCCCGGCAGGTTACGGCATAGGTGTTCGATGGAGGCGTCGCTAACGACGCATCGTGCTCCCCCAGGAAGTCCAGGAGTTGCGAATACAGATTGAAGTTGCGGCTCGTGACGACATCGACAATCGATACGCAGACTTGTTGCTGCAGCAAGGCGGCACATTTGGCGACGAAGGCCCGGCGCGTGTCGGGCCGATCCTTGTTGGCGGGACTAACAACCTCGACGGCAGCCACTAGCCTGCGATTGCGGGCCAGATCGTAGATGCGAACTTCGTACTCATCGACGTCCGGGATATCGGTCTCGACCCGCAGCGTGGGTTCCATCGCGGTCCAGGTGCGCGTCGCGCCATGCTCGGAGCGGACGGGACCTGATGTTGGCATCTCAAAATCGAGTTGCTCGAACGTGACCACATCGATCTCCACGGCGCCGCCGAGATGCACTTTGGGCGCGGCGGTGTACTCCGCGGGCAGCTCCGGCCCGAGTGTTTCGACGATCTTCATCGGCCAGCCGCCGTGCAACTCGTCCCAGGCGTGGCGTAGCGTGAGCGGCGGATGAAAATGGTCTCGCAGCGGCATGTACGTATCATAGCCTCAGCGTGAGCCGGCGGCATCCGGGTGGTTTCGCAGGAACGTCTCGGACATTTGCCGGCGCAGCTTGCGATACAGCTCGGGCGTTAAGAGGCTGGAGTGGCTTTCGCCGGCGAGAATGGTGACCTGGGCATCACTGCCCAGTTGCTTCAACGTCTCGGCCAAGAGGGCCACGGCGCCGTCCAGATAATATGTGTCCAGGCTGCCGGTTATTACGTGCAGCTTGCCTTGCAACTGCGGACCAAGCCGAGGCCAGTCCCGCTGGAGCTTGAGGCGAATGTCATACGCTTCCCATGCGCGGGCCACCTCCGGATCGATGCGGCCATCCTGCCGGTTCCAGAGCTTGCGGGGCTGGCCGCTTGCATCCA
>JBGTDH010001008.1:0-2841 GCA_041748435.1 Pirellulales bacterium | reverse complement strand
GGCGGGCCAGTTGATCGTACATGTCCCGCTCCTCGAAAAAGCTGTACTGTGCGACCCGCTTGTACAGCCGCCGCGTGGGGCCGAACAGGCCGTCCAACAACTCGCCCGCGGGTCCAGCCCCCGCCGCCCGCTTGAGCTCCGCCGGAAACTCGCCATCGGTCAGGCGGAACAGCGCGTCGAGATCGAGCGTGCGAAATAGCAGATAAAACGCTCGCTGCAGCATCGCGGTCGCGGAACGCACCGCATGATGCCAGTACACCTCGCTGAACATCACATAGCGTGCGAAGACCATCATCTCGGCCGCCGTACGCCCTTTGTCGGTGATCGCCAGCCCGTCGCCAGCTTCGTTCAGGCACAAGCTGCCGATCAGCCGGCTCTGATCGAAGTTGCGGCCATAGGGAACGCCCGCGTGCAGGCTATCGCGGGCCAGGTAGTCCATCTTGTCGATGTCGATCGGCCCGGAGAGCAGGCTCGTGAGAATGCGTCCACGGCGATCGCGCGGTTTCTCGGAGAGCAGCGCCACCACGTCCCGCGGGTTGATGTTCCATTCCTCGCGCAATGTGTCGGCAATCTCCCCTTCGAGCAGGAAACTGTTGGCGAACAATTCGTGTTGCGGCACACCGGGGAGCCGCAAGTCTTCAATTGGATGGCAGAAGGGCCAGTGCCCCAGATCGTGCAGCAGTGCCGAAACGAGGAACACCTCGGCATCGGCCGGAGTGATGGCCGCTGCGAACCGTTCGTCGTGCGCCAATTGTTTGAGAAACAACAGGGCCAACCGATACACGCCGAGCGAGTGCTCGAATCGCGAATGATTGGCCGCCGGATAGACCAACGAGACCATGCCCAATTGGCTCACATGAGCCAGGCGCCGGAACTCGGGCGAATCGACAATCTGCCGCACGCGCGGCGTCAGGGGCACATCCAGCTCCGGCGGAATGCGAATCAGGCCTTCCCGCGCATCCAAACCGGCCACTTCGGGAATATTGTCATACGCACCCATGCGGAAAGCGTACTCCCCGCGTCGCGGCACTTCAATCATGCACGCGGCGACCACGATTGCGAAACGCGCCCTCGATCGCACCGCTACTTGCTTCCCAGGCAGTACAGCATTTCCTGCCGTTGGCCGCCGGCCCGCTCGATCACGCGCATATAAATACGGCTATCGCAGATGGCGGGCGTGGCGTAGACCTCATCGCCCAGTTGATTCTGAGCCACGGCCTCGTACTTCGTCGGCTGGGCGCGAAAGACGAACGTCTGGCCGGCCTCGTTGGTGGCGAAGAGCTGCTCGCCCGCCAGCACCAGCGAGGCGGTGAACGTGCCGCCGAGACGCTCCTTCCACATCTCTTCGCCCGTATCGCTCTTCCAGCAGGCGGCGATGCCCGCATCCAGGACGGCATATAAATAACCTTGATGCACGATCATCGAAGGCACATAGACTTGCGTGGTATTCTCCCAGGCGGTCTTGGCGGAGCCGTCGGCCAGCACGGCCTGCACGTGCTTGCGCGGGTAGCCGCCGCTGACGAACACCCGCGAGCCATCGGTCACAATCGTGGTCACGCATTCGGTCGTGGCGCCTTCGATCTCCCACAGCTTCTCTCCGCTGCCGGGCACAAAGCTGCTCACCAGATCGCAACCGGAGACGAGCAATTGATCGCGGCCCGCCGCCTTCAGCACCACGGGCGAGGCATAGTTGGCCTTCTCGGGCCGCTTCTCCTGCCACACGATGCGGCCCGAGGTGCGATCGAGTGCCGCCACCAGCCCTCCGCCGCGACTATCGGCCGTGACGAACACCATCTCCCCAAACAACGCGGGAGACGAGCCAAAACCCTGATGCGTGGCGAAGTCGCAGACCTTGGTCTGCCACAGTTGCTTGCCCTCCAGATCGAGAGCGGTGGTGAAGACCGCGCCGTCGTTGAGAAAGTTGACATACAGCCGCGGGCCATCGCAGGCCACGGTGGCGGAGGCCTGCGTGGTCTTCTTGTTTCCCTTGCGATCCAGGCCTCCTTGATGCACATCCGTTTTCCAGCGAAGCTGGCCGGTGGCCCGATCCCAACACAGCACCGATCGAAGCTCGCGCTCCTCTTCGGCGGTGGCCAGCACCACGCGCTCGCCCACCACGCTGGGAGAGCTATGCCCTCGACCGGGCACCGGGGCGCTCCAGATTACGTTTTCGCTCGGGCTCCAGCGGAGCGGAGGCGTTTGATCGGCAGCCGCCACGCCATTGCCGGTGGGTCCGCGCCAGGCCGGCCAATCGGCGGCACGCAGGGAGCAAGACGTCGTCGCGATCAGAACGAGCAGACTGAGCCGGCTGTGCATGATCGAGATCCCTGAGCCAAAGGAAGGAGGGAGACTGACGAAACAAGCGTGCCCGCGTCTCAGCGCAGGCTGTTCACTGCTTCCGGCAGCGCGGGATCGACAAAACCGAGTATGCCGCGCCCCTCTTTAAGGCGATCGGCCACAGCGTCTCGCACGGCGTCGACATCCGGCTCCCACAGGCGTTGACGATCTGCCATCGTCAGCGGCGCGATCTGCCGCACCAGTCGGAAGCCAACGCCGCGGGCAGGATCGCTGGTGTACCACCAGGGGCTGAGCGGCAGGTTGGGATCAAAACCCTTCCAGTCGTCGTCGTGCGAGGGGAGCCGGCTCGCGCTGCGGCAATCTTCCGGATCGTTGTCCCAGTGGCCGCCGCGCACAGCCCGTGGATAGAGCTCCGTGGGCCAGGCCACGATGTCGGCCGCCTGCGCCGGCTGAGCCAGCGGCGTCTTGTAGCCGATGGGGAAGTATTGATCGAGCACCCATTCCGCCACGTTGCCGTGCATATCGAACAAACCCCAGGGGTTG
>JBGTDH010001007.1:0-1644 GCA_041748435.1 Pirellulales bacterium | reverse complement strand
GTCCAGTGTGAACACGTTGAATCGTATGCCCTGCAATGAGCAACGTGGGTGCTGCAATCCACAAGTGAGGTTGTTCAATGCATGCTCAGTGCTCTCCCATTGCAAAGGTGGGATGCTAACCCATGCTGGTTGCAGGCCACTTACAATGCTTCCGCCCCTTCAAATGCTCCGCTGCCGGCCCCGGGCACCACGCGCATCAATCGCGACAGCACGCTGTTGAGCGTGAACGTCCCCACCGAAGCCAAGGTCTTTGTGAACGATCTGGCCACGAAGAGTGCGGGCAGCGATCGCCGTTACATGTCCCGCGGCCTGTCCGCCGGTCGTGAGTACACCTACACGGTGCGTGCCGAGATTGAGCGTGACGGCAAGCTGCTCACCGAAACCAAGACGGTGAAGCTGCAAGGCGGTCAGGCCAGCGACTTGAGCTTCACGTTCGAGAACGCCCAGGAGATCATTGCCTCCAAGCCGCTTCGCACAGCTCTGATTCTGAACGTCCCGGCCGATGCCAAGGTGTTCCTGGCCGGCAAGCAGACGACCACCACGGGCGCCGTGCGTGAGTTCGCCACCAACAAGCTCGTTGCCGGCGATGCCTGGAAGGATTACACCGTCCGCGTCGAGATCGAGCGCGGCGGCCGCACGCTGACCAAGGAAGAGACCGTCTCGGTCTCGGCCGGCGAGTCCCGCGAGCTGAACTTCAACTTCGATGCTCCGGAAGTGGCCCGCGCCACGACCGCCGAGCTCGGCCTGTAGTCGCTAGTCGTTCGCGTGTAGTTTGATTCTTGCAGCCCGGCTGTTCAACAGCCGGGCTGCTTTCATTGAAGCATCTCCGCAATCCTCAGGAGCCGGTTGTACTTGGCCAGCCGTTCACCGCGCACGATCGAGCCGATCTTGATTTGCTCCGCCGCCGTGGCCACGGCCAGGTCGGCGATTGTTGTGTCTTCCGTCTCTCCGCTGCGGGCCGAGACCACGCACAGGAAACCGTGCGATCGCGCCAGGCTCATCGTGTGCAGCGTCTCGGTGAGCGTGCCCACCTGATTGACTTTAATCAGCACGGCGTTGGCCGCGTTCAGATCGATGGCCTTCTGCACGCGCGACGCGTTCGTGGCCAGCAGATCGTCGCCGATCAATCGCACGCGCGAACCAAGCCGAGCGGTAAGCTGCTGCCAACCCGGCCAGTCTTCCTCGGCCAAACCGTCCTCGATGGTGACAATCGGAAAACGCTGTACGAGCTGCTCAAGTTGATCGATCATCTCGGAGCTTGTGAGCCGCGCGTCGCCCGTGGCCTGGAGCCGATAATGCGCGCCATCGAAGAAATGCGTGCTGGCCACATCGATTGCCAGAGAGGCATCTTGGCCGGGCCGCAGGCGTGCTGCTTCGATCGCCCGCACGACGAACTCCGCCGCCTGGGCGTTGCTCTCCAACCGCGGGCCATAGCCTCCTTCATCCCCCACCAGGCGTCCCTCGTAGCCGGCCTGCGTGAGCAGCTCCCCCAATCGACGATAGATGCGCACCGTCCACTCCAGCGCCGTGGGATAATCGGGCGCTCCGTGCGGCACGAGCAGGAAATCCTGAAAGTCGAGATTGCCCCCCGCGTGCAATCCGCCGGAGATCATGTTCACCGTAAGCGTGGGCATCCGCACTCCC
>JBGTDH010001006.1:0-20520 GCA_041748435.1 Pirellulales bacterium | reverse complement strand
CCAGTTGTTTGGTGATTTCCTCGTCGTATAACGGCTCCGCCCCGCCGACCAGATACTCGCCCGCCACATTCAGGTAGCCCCATCGCGGCGAGGGCTGGCCCTCCGCGGCCGGTAGGCGAAACTCGGACAGCGTGCGTCCGGTGGCCGGATCGAGCTGGACGCACCTGCGATCCCAAGCCACATACACGCCCTCCGGCGTGGCAATGTAGTTGGTGCCCGCGGCGTTAGCCCCCGGCTGATGCTGCGTGTTGTCGTAAAAGGCGCCGACCCCGGGAAGGTTGGCCTCCCACAGCAGCCGACCGGTGTAAATATCGGTGCAGCGCATCAGGTCGAGGCCTTCGATCAACAACCGGCCATCGACGACTTGCGGCTGCGGGCCATGCCCGTGCCGCGGCAGGATGGCGTCATTCGAAGGGCCGCCGAACCACAGCAGTCCCAGCGGCGCTTTGACGATGCTGTCCTTGGAGACTCGCGTATTGGCGGCATCGGCATGCTCGTGGCTCCAGTTGGCCGCCCCAGGCAGCGCGCCCTCGCGCGATAAGGTCCGCCATCCGTCGGTTTCCTTTATCGCGGCATTCACCAAAGACAGCCGATCCGCGGACGCCCACAGCGTTCTGTATTGAGCGTCGTTGGGCAGACACAACTTGCCGCCGTAGGGCCGCAGCACTTGAAAGGCCCGTGTCAGAAACTCGTCGGACTGTGGAAGTGCCGCTTCCGGGAAAGCCCCGGCTGTCATCAGCTCGGCCAGGTACGCGGGCAGTTCGATCGACAGGGGGTCGCCTACATAAACCGAGACTCGCTCCCCGATCAACCCCATTTCATGCAAGCGTTGGCGCAAGGCATGCGACTTCTCCACGTCAGGTTCGATCACGATCAGCCGCAGCTTGCTCTGCCTCGCCAGCTCCAACACCAGTCCGCCTGTGCCCGCGCCCCACACCACGCAGTACCCGTCGCTCGTGTTCGACATTCTGAGGAGCGCCGCGGCCTTGTCCCTCACTTCGGGCGACGCCGCGGCGATTCCGGACGATTCGAGAGCATGCACGCGCGGCGGTTGGCTGCCGACCTCGCCAGCATCGGCGAAACAATGCATCGTTCCCTCGCGCGTGATCACAAACAGCCGGTCATCGCCGGTGAGCAGCGTGACGGGCGTGCCTTCGATGCTCGTGCGCCAAGGGACGCGGACGTGTTCATCGTCTTCCAGCGGCAGCTCCATCGCCAGCACTTCTGTGGCAGTTGTGCCGTACAATCGCGAGCCGGACTTAATGAGTGCCGTGAGTTGAGGCGACTCCGCCTCGGCTGTGTCCTCGATCTTCCACTTGGCCGTCTTGGTCTTCACTCCCTTGCGATCGATCGTATCGACTAGCTCGATCTGCGAGGAATTGAGATCGAAAGTTCGCAGCCCGCTGCCGCGGCTGTCATACAGCGTGCCTTCGGCGAAGGTTACGAGATCGCCCGTGGCGCCGAGATACTTCTCCGTCGCCAGGTCGAAAGCGGCGCCACCGTTAAAGAACATCTGCCCGACGGCAGAGACCGCCGAGCCGCCGCCGCGCTTGCCATTCTCCGCCAGTTCGTAGTAGAGCATCCTGCCATCGCGGCGATCATAACAAGCCGGCACGCTGCGGCCGCCGGGAATCAGCAGCTTGTCGCCAATGGCCACCAGCGGACCCTGCGGCGCGACGCCGGCAAAACTGTCCGTATTATGCGGCTGCTTGATGTAGATCGAGCCGTCGCCATCGTTGGTCCACCGCACTTCCCCGGTGCGGGCATCCAGCGCATGCAGGAAGATGCCCATGAACGGCCAGATGCCGGCGGCAAAGTAAACGGTCTCGTCGGTGATGACGGGCGCCCCGCGGGCCGGCCAGGTAGAGATCAGCCGTTCGTTGCCCAGGATCTTGCGATCGCCCGGCCCGCCGCGAAACTTCCAAACGAGCCGACCATCGGCCGCCGCGACACAATAGAGGTAGCCATCGTCGCTGGCGAGGTAGACTCTGTCTTCCCAACAAGCGGGAGCGAAGCGGACCGGCCCCTCTGCGAAAAAACGCCACAACTGCTGGCCGCTGCGCGTATCGTAAGCGGTCACGGTATCGAAGTGGGATGAGCCGACGAACATCCGCCGGCCCAGAATCACCGGCTCGTAAAGGGCATCGAACTGCAGCTTGGCCTGATCCGGCCAGGCAGGCTTCAGGGGCGGCAGCTCGCGAGACCAGGCCAAGGACAACTTCGCGGGCAATTCCAACGGGCTCGCATTGGATCGCTGCGCGTCGTAGCGCCACTGCGGCCAATCGGCGGCCTGAACGTTGGCACTTGCCAGGAGTAACCCCAGGCTAAAAACTGCTCTGACAATGGTGTCGAGATGCATGATCGAAGGCGGGCGGGGTGTGCGGGAGCATTTATTCTAACCGCGCAGAGACGCAACCTGGAAGTCGGCTCGCAGATTTCTTATTTCTCGCCGCGGCCGCGCAGCTGGCCATCGAGAAATGCGGACACCAACGCCCGGCGGTCGGAATCGAAGAAGGCGGCGCCGCCATGCGCTCCGCCATGCACTACTTCCAGTTGCACGGGTAGGGCGTGCTGTTTGTAGGCGCCTTGCAGCTCGTGCGACTGATTAATCGGCACTTGCGGATCTTGATCGCCGTGCAACATCAACAACGGCGGATCGGCGCGATCCACGTGAAACACGGGGCTGGCCAGCCGCGCCAAATCGGATCGATCGTCCGGCTGGCCGCCGAGCAGGAGTTGCAAAGCCGGCTGACGCACACTCAGCCCATGCGGAGTCGATTGCTTGAGAATCGTCAGGAAATTGGTCGGACCATAGTAATCGACAATTGCCTGCACATCGGAAGACTGATCCGGATGCATGCCGACTGTGCCCTCCAATTCTTTGTGGCCGTTGGTCATGCCCACCAGCGCCGCCAGATGTCCCCCCGCCGACGACCCCAGCACGGCCACGCGCCTCGACTCGTATCCATACTCGGATTGCCGCGCTCGCAGGAATCGCACCGCGGCCTTCAGATCGTGAATCTGCGCGGGAAAGCGGGCCACGGGAGAGAGTCGATAATCGACGCTGGCCACGGCATAGCCTTGCTCGATGAGAAACGCCAGCGGCGGATTGGCTCGCGAACCACTGCGCCATGCGCCGCCATGAACCCACAGCAACAGCGGCGGCGACTTGCGGTTGGCCGGAAGATACAAATCGAGCAGCAGCTCGTGATGGTCGACTTCGGCAAACACCACGCCTTCGTGCGTGGCGCGCATTCGAGGTTCTTGGGCCTGGGCGTCAACCGTCAGCAGAAGCAGCAGCCCGGCTACCAAACCGGAGGTCAACAGATTGCCGGGCTTGCGAATCATCGGCATGCGCTCTTAGAACAGCCCCGGCACTTCGGTGACGGGAAACCAGCGGGATTCATCGCGGTTCCGCAGCATGTCGTCGGGCGTAAGCTTACCCCTCTTCTTCAGTTTCTGAAGCTGCGCCATCGAGAGCGGACCTTGATCGTCGCTCATCAGCACCCGCAAGTAAAATCGCGGCCGCGTGGCTTCATCGTCCTGGCCATCTGCCTCCGGCACAAGTTGGAAAGCATCCGAATCGCTCACCGGCCCTGAAGGCTTGTATACAACGGATTGATTGTCCGACAGCGGCTTGGCCTTACCAAGATTGACCATGCCCGCGCTGCCGTTCGCGTCCAACGCCGCGGAGGCGCGCAACGTCTCGCTGCGCACGCTGCCTTTGGAGAGAAACATTTCCAGATCCGTGATCACATCCTTCATCGATCCGAAGCGGTGCTCCGGCCGCTTGGCCACCATCATCCGGAACACGGCGTCCATATCGTGCGGGGCGCCGGCGCGGGCTTTAGTGAGCGAGGGGATCGGATGATCCCGATGGGCCACAATCTTGTTGACGATCGACTTGCCGCGGTACGGAGGCCGGCCGGTGAGCAAGCGGAAGAAGGTGCAACCCAGGCTGTAAATATCCGTGCGATGATCGACCTTGTGGGCGTCTTCCGCCTGCTCTGGCGAAAGGTAATCGAGCGTGCCCAGCACCTGGCCGGCCTTGGTGAGGCTGTCCGTTCCTCCCGCGATGGCGGCCGTCGCACGCTCCATGCGGGCCAGGCCCATATCCAGAATCTTCATGTTGCCGCGCTTGTCGAGCAGCAAATTGCCGGGCTTGATGTCGCGATGCACCACCCCTTCGCTGTGCGCATAGGCCAAGCCTTGCGCAACCTGCACGGTGTAGATCATCGCATCGCGCAACGGGAGCGGGCCGGACTTGGCGACCAGATCCGAGAGAACGATGCCATCGACATACTCCATCACCAGGAAATGGATGCCATTGTCTTCGTCGGCGTCCAAAGCGGTGACGATGTGCGGATGAATCAACCTGGCAGCCGCGCGGACCTCCATCTGGAACCGTTTCACCGCGCCCGGGGAACGCGTGGCGTCTCCGTGCAGCACCTTCAATGCTACAATCCGATCCATCTTGCGATGCTGGGCCTTGAGCACCGTGCCCATGCCCCCTTCGCCCAGCTTGGCCAGCACCGTGTAATTCCCCAGCACGGATCCGGCAATCAGAGCACGAATGACCTTGGTGGGACTGGAATCTTCTTCCTCGCACGTGCCATCGCTGGGTTCTTCGTCCGCCTCGAGATCGTCTTCGAGAGGCAGCACCGCATCCGACGGAACCAGAACCGATGCCAGCGGCCGGGGAGATTCTGCCAGCTTGCGGAGGGTGCTGTCATCAAACAGGCCGAGCACACTGCGGGCCAGTACCCAGCGGCTGTTGTTGCGGCGCACCAGATCATCGGGCAGCAGGTTGTTATTCCTGGCCATATCCAGAATCTGGTGCGAGGTCATTGGGCCAAGCTCTTGGCCGAAGACCTTACAGTACCACTTTCCCCGCATTCCCCTACCCTGCCCAGGCGCATGACCAGCGCTAACGCCGCCCCCCGGGCGTCGCCAGGCGCCTGACCAAAAAGAGAGACTACTATCTGAGGCCCACTCGATTTTCGCTCAAACGGCAGGCGGGAGCAAGCTTGAACCGTCGTTTTGTAGGACCATTTACGATTTCGTGCTGATCGTTGCCTTCGATTGTGCGATGCGGCACGGAAGAAAGTCGCCACACAGGCCCGTCGCTTGACGTCGCTGCGCGCACGTGCCAGCATAGTCCCTTGGCGATTCGCGTTGCTTCGTCGTCTCATTCAGCGGGAATCCTTGCATGGCACGCCCGTCTTTGCCCGTCATCATTCTGGCCCTATTGCTCGGCAACCCCCCGCCGATCGTTGCGCAATCCAAACCCGCCGAGTTAGCCAAGCAGGTCGAACGCCTGTTCCGCGACAAGTGCTACGAATGCCACGGCAAGTCGGGCACGGCGGAAGCCGCGTTCTACGTGCTCAACTATCAGTCGCTCGTGCCGAAGCGCGTGCTGCCGGCGAAGGCCGGCGAATCGCTCTTGTTCCGCAAGGTCCGCTCGGGCGATATGCCGCCGGACGAGCCGCTCGACGCCGCCAGCCGAGACCTCATCGAGCAGTGGATCGCGGCCGGCGCGCCCGACTTCAACCCGCCCCGCGCGGCTCGCAAGTTTATCTCGCCCGCCGACATGGTGCTGGCCATTGCCAGCGACCTGAACGAAATCAAGAAGCAAGACGCCGACGACCTGCCGTTCGCCCGCTATTTCACCAATACGCACCTCTACAACGCGGGGCTGGACGACGATCAATTGGCCACCTACCAGCACGCCCTCTCAAAGCTCGTGAACAGCCTCTCCTGGGGCCGCCGGGTCGTGCCGCCGCGCCCGGTGGACAAGGAAAAGACCATCTTCCACATCGACCTGCGCAACTATCGCTGGAACGAAAAGGTTTGGGACGCCATCCTGGCCGCCAACCCCTACGGCGTCAAGCACGACGGGCAGTACGGCAAATACTGCTCGCAGGTCACGCTATGCGAACTGCCTTTTGTGCGGGGCGATTGGTTCGTGGCCGCTGCCTCGCGCCCCCCGCTGTACCACGAGGTGCTGCAATTGCCGGAGACCGACAAGGAGCTGGAGAAGCTGCTCCGCGTCGATGTGGTCGAGAACATCCGCACCAAGCGCGTGGCCCGCGCGGGCTTCAATGGCTCGGGCGTGTCGCAGCACAACCGTATGGTGGAACGGCACGAATCGGACCTCACCAACGGCGCGTATTGGAAGAGCTACGACTTTGCCGGTAGCGAGGACAAGAAGAACCTGTTCGACCACCCGCTTGGCCCGGCCGGCATCCAGGGCGACAAGAACGCCTTCGAGCACGATGGCGGCGAACTGATCTTCAACTTGCCCAACGGGCTGCAAGCCTATCTGTTGGTCGACAAAGACGGCAAGCGGATCGACAAGGGGCCGCTCAACGTGGTCAGCGACCCGGTGCAAAAGGACCGGGCGGTGGTCAACGGCGTCTCCTGCATGTCGTGTCACGTGAAGGGGATGATTAAGAAGCAGGACGAGATTCGCCCGGCGGTTGAGGAGAACCGGGCCTCATTCACGGCCACCGAACTGAACACGATCTTCGCGCTTTACCCGCCAGCCGGCAAGTTCGAGGCGCTCCAGGATGAAGACGAACGACGCTTCGCCGAGGCAGTGAAACTCTCCGGCGCGCCGCTGGCCAGCAAGGACCCGATCGTGCAGCTCACGCTGCGATTCGAGGCAGAGTTGAGCGTCGAGTTGGCCGCCGCGGAACTGGGTCTGCCAGTGGACGAGTTTCTGCAAGGTCTAGCGAAGTCGCCGGAACTGAGCCGCACTCGGACCGCTGCGGGTGAAGGGCGGCCGCGTCAAGCGAGACGTGTTCGTCAAGACGTTTGGCTTGGTAGTCAAAGACCTGGGGCTGGGAACATTCCTCGCGCGCAGCTCCGCGGCGACGGGCGTCCCGCTTGGCATTGTCTCGGTTCCGAACGTGACCTCGGCACCAGCCCCATCCTCCCCATCCCATAGGTTTGAGGGAACGAAAGAGAAGCCGAGATCCGATCCTATTATCGGCAGGTGGGTAGAGAGGCGCCCCGGTACGCCGGTAGGGGATCGAGTTCGAACTTTCGAAGCTGGCGGTAGGCTGATCGTCTATCTACCGAAATCCGAGAAGTCTGTGACGGGTACCTGGAAACGCAATGGGGATAAGGTCATTTTCAGTTATCCTTCAACCGATGGAATTGAGCCGCCGGTTAAAGATAAGTGGTTTCGCGTGGTGTCAACCGACAAAGACAGAATGGCGATTTCGATGGAAGGCGAGCGAGATTACACTTGGTATCGGCCGAATTGAGCCACGCGGGGGCCACCAGGTGATCCAATTCGGTTCGACTTCGTCGCCGCCCTTCCCGCAATCACACGACCGGATAGAATTGCCCAAAGGGAGCCCCAGATGATTCTGAATATGGAACAACAACAGGCCGTTGAAAACGGCGAACCGGTGGTTATGAACGTGGCCGGCACGGAGTGCGTTCTGGTCCGCAGAGACATTTACCTCCGCATGGACCCGGATTATGAAACCGGGCCGTGGACGGTTGAGGAGATGAACCTGCTGGCGGACGAGGCGGACGAGATGATTTCCCAACGGGAATCCCATGAACATTGAGCGCGGGCAGGTCATCAACGCCCGCTTCCCCCATGCAGCGGGCACGCGGTGCAAGAAACGTCCGGTCGTTGTTATCCAGGCCAATGTCTACAACAAGCGTCTGCACCACGCCATCGTGGCTCAGGTGACCACTAACTTGGACGACAAGAACGACCCGGCCTGTTTTCTGATCGAAGCGGGAACTCCGGAAGGCAATGCCGCAGGTATCCTTCGAGATAGCCTGTTTTCCGGTTACCTCCTCTCGTTGATGAGTGAGGACCGCTTGCAGGACGTGATTGGGAAATTGTCCGACGAAGCCATACAGAAAGCCGACGAATGTCTGAAAGCATCGCTGGGGATTCGCTAGCCAACGACGACTTCGGCGCTGTTTCGACCTCCACGAGCTTGCTCGATGGGTGAAGCAGATTGATAAGCTAACGCGCCGCACGATCGCCGACCAATCTCATTCACATCCACCAAAGTGGACCGGCAAAGGGGCGCACGCGTTACGCCGTGTGGCCGGCTTGGAAGCTCCGCCAGTGTGCAAAGTGGTGTGTGTGCAACGATGCAAACATGAAGGCGGGAAAAGGACGGGAGCAGCGCATTCGACGGAGTATCCCGGCTCTTTCGCCCTCGGGCTACTTCGAGGGTGCGTCCAGTGGCACGAACCAGATGTTGCGGAACTCGACGGCGTGGCCGGAGTCTTGGAGCACCAAGCCGGCGGGAGTGGTGCGTTCTTGAACCGGCGCGCCTTCCGTCGGCCCGCTCAGTTGCACGCGGTCCTGCACCAGTTGATCGTTCAGACGCACGCTGATCTCGGGCGGACGGGTAGCCTTGCCCGCGGCATCGTAACGCGCCGCCAGAAAGGTGATGTCGAGCGTTTGCCACTCGCCGGGAGGCAGCGTGGCGTTCTCCAGCGGCGCTTTCTGCTTGAAGATAGCGCCGGCCGAATCATCGTCATCCGGCAAACCGAAATTGTTCAGCGGCCGGGGCTGGCCGAAGCTGTCCAGGATCTGCACTTCGTAACGCCCTTGCACAAAGACTCCGCTGTCTCCTCGGTCGCGGCCGCGAGCCTGGGCCAACAGCGGCGTGCGAAACTCCACATGAATCTGCGCGTCATTGAAAGTTTGCTTGCTGGAGAGGTGCAGAGGGCCATTCTGATCCGCGGGCCGCGCCACTTGCACGGCGCCGGGAATAAGCTTCCAGGCCGGTAACGCTCGATCGGCCTGCTGCCAGGCCGCCGGCCAGTCCTGAGCATCGGCCGCCAGCAGCACGATGGCGCCGGGCAGCGGCTTGGCCAACAGGCCGTCGGGCTTCTTCTGGACGCGTTTGAGATTGAAGGTGCCGGTGTACTTTTTGCCATCGGTGTAGTCGGCCTTGAACTCCGCGCCCTGCATCACGGCCTTGAAGTCGAACACTCCCAAAGGCCCGAGGTTGATATTGGTGGCGAACGTGGCCACGCCATTCACCAGTGCGCCGTTAATGAGAAAGCGGAACGTCTGCTTCTCCTGTTCGCCGCCGTCGTAGGCGGTGAACGCGGCCTGATATTCGCCGTTGCCAAGTGCGACGACTTCGCCCGTCTGCTTTCCGCCGTTGCCCGACTTCAGCCGCCACTCGCCGACCCAGTAGCCCTGCACCGGATCGATCTCTTCCTCCGCCGGCGCCGGGGCCGGGGCGAAAGCCAGGGCGGCCAGCGCCAGCAGCACAATCTTCAGCAAACGCGGGAACATGGTGGATCTCCGTAGAGCGTTAGCACAACAAGCGACCAAAATATTCAGACGAACGTGAGAATGTTATAGGACCTCGGAAACGGCGATGCAATTAAGAATGCCTTAAAGCAGGTTCACGGAGCGATGCAATACACGGCATCCTTGCTTCGCAGAATAAGTGACGTGCCGGCCACGGCGGGACTGGCCATGAAACCTCCGTCCAACGTGTTCTCCGCGATCGATTGAAACTCGCGGCCCGGCAACAGCACGTGGCAAACGCCTTCCTCGTTCAAGAAATACAGCTTGCCACCGGCATACAGGGGCGAGGGCATGAAGAAGCCACCCAGGCGTTTTTGCCAGACGTTCTCGCCAGATTCAGCTTCAATACAAGAGAGGATGCCTTGATCGCTGGCCATGTACAGCAGACCATCGACGAAGATCGGCGAGGCATACCGCGGATGCCCCTTGGCGATCTTCCAGGCCACGCGGCTGTCGGTCACATCGCCGCGACCTCCCAGCGTGACGGCAAACATCCCGAATCCGCGATCGGCGGTCCCAATATAAGCCTTGTTGTTGGCGATCACCGGACGGCCGGAGGCATTCATACCACCGCTGGTCACCCGCCATAGTTCCACGCCCGTCCGCGGGTTGTACGCCGCCGTGGCGCCGGCGCTGGGAGAAACGAGCTCCAACTGTTGATTCACCTCGACCACGCTGGGTGTGGAGTAGGCCTTCATCACGTCGCCATTGTCAGACCCGTAGTCGAACTTGCGATCGGTCTGCCAGACGGTCTTGCCGGTCGTCTTATCCAGCGCCGTGATGTACTGCACGTCGAAGCCGTCGAACGTCAGGATCAGCAGGTCTTGCCACACGATGGGAGAGGAGGCGGGGCCGCGATAATGATCGCATGACAGATCGCGCCGCTCCCACAGCACCTTGGCCGTGCTGGTCTCCAGGCAGGCGGTGCCGTGAGCGCCAAAATGCACGTACACGCGATCTTTCTCCACCACGGGAGTAGGCGATGCGTAGCTGTTGCGCTCGATGCAGAATTGCGGCTCGGCTACTTCGAACACTTGAACATCGTGAATCACTTTACCCGTGCCCAGGTCCAGGCATACAGCAAACAGTTGCTTCCCTTCCGGCGTGGCCGTGGTGAGCCAGATTTGCTGATCCCAGATCACCGGGGAAGACCAGGCTTTTCCATGCACGGGGGTCTTCCAGCGGATGTGTTCCGTGTTGCTCCAGGTCACGGGCAAGCCCAGGGCATTGGATGTGCCATCGCCGCGCGGACCGCGAAACTGGTTCCACTGCTCGGCAGCTCGAGCTGGAACTGTGAGAAAAATGAGCAGCAGTGCAAATCTAGGTATCATGCGCGAAGGCCCCAAGGCGTGAACAAACGAGTCGTTCACGACATTCTACTCGGATCAGAGCGCGGGAACAGCCTCGCCCCCCTTACGCGTCGCCAGGGCATCGTACAACGTCACGCTCATGGTTTGCTGCAAGAAGCGCACGGAGCCATCACACCACAGATGGTGTGCGCCGCCGGGGTGCGAGCTGGAAGGCCCAAACTCCTGGCCGATGGAGTTAGGGAACACGCCGGCCGGGAAGTACGGCTTGTAGTTGATCGCGACCACGTTGGCGGCAAAGGTGGGCGGCGGTCCGAAGGCCCGGCACGCCACGGCCGCGCTCGTGCCATCAATCCACACGGCCGATTTCTCGTCTTTCGTCTCGGCCACCACCATCGTGTTGCTCGTGCCGTCCAGTATATCTTGAAACGCCACCTTCGATCGCGGGTACATCGTGCCCTCCGCGGGCGCAGCGCCGGAGAGGCCTAGCACGGTGCGGGCGCCAATGGCCACGTAGTTGCGCAGCGCAAAGTTGGCGTAGTTTACGCTGCCGCCGGTATACAACGCATCCGTGCTGAAGTGCTGACCGACATAGCTCGGGCAACGATACGCGGGCAGAATCTTCGACGCCATCGGCCGGTTGACCGGATCCAGGGCGGAGACGTTGTAATCGATGCTCTCGAACAACGCGTCCTGTTCCAGGAACGGCAAGATCTGGCTGGCAAAGCTGTGCAGGTTGATGTTGGGGTCCGTCGGGCCCGTGCCCGGATAGTTCCAGACGCCGCGACCCAAGGGGCTAGTGCTGCTCGAGGGGAGCCATTTCTTCGTGTCGTGGTAGTTGTGCAGCGCCAGGCCGATCTGCTTGAGGTTGTTCTTGCACTGCGTGGCCCGCGCCGCCTCGCGTGCTGCTTGCACTGCCGGCAACAGCAGTGCGATCAAGACTCCAATAATGGCAATGACCACCAGCAACTCGACCAGCGTAAAGGCGCGACGAAACATGGCGAGACACCGTAATGTGTGGGGCGGGCGGCTTGGCGGGAGATTCTGACGTTCGTCAGAATGTTAAATAGCCTAGCCGCCGCATTCCCCTTGTCAAGCCGACGGCATCGTGACTCGAGCTGGCTTCCCTTTCGCCAGGCGCGTTATATTCGCCGGCCCTCCTCGCCTCTTGATCTGGGAGATGCCAGCCATGTTAATCCTTTCGATGCTCGGTTTGCTGCTGATGGCGGAGCCCATCGAGACGCAGTTCGTCCGCGTGGCGCCAAGTACACAGGCCTCCGCAGTGACGCAACCGTCGATCCCGCAGGACCGCGCCGTTGTGCTACTGCACGGGCTGCGCGTGCAGCCGTTTAGTTCCCGCAAGGTGCGCCAAGCCGAGTTCCAGCCGTGGCAAAAGCCGCTCAGCCGGCTGGTTCAGGCATTGGCGCCGCACGCCGACGTGTTCGCTTTTGCCTACAGTCAGAACGCAGATTTGGCGACCATTGCGGCACACCCGGCCCTGGCCGAGCATGTGCAAGGTCTGCGAGACCAGGGTTACCGAGAGGTTGTGCTGGTGGGCCACAGCGCCGGCGGTCTGCTGGCCCGGCATTTTGTAGAAGACCATCCCCGGGCCGGCGTTACCAAGGTCATTCAAGTCTGCGCACCCAACGTCGGATCGTCGTGGGGAAACCTGAAGTTGGGCGTGTGCGAATGCCAGGAGCCGTTTCTCGATTCACTCACCAAGCCCGCGCGCGAGGCGTCGCTGATGCAGCGGCAACACCAGCGCGTGCCAACCGATGTCGAGTTTGTGTGCCTGGTCGGCCAACTCCGGCTCGATCAATTCCGCCTCGATTGCGGAGACGGAATCCTGAATGCCGCTTCGCAATGGCCGCGCGACCTGCAAGAGCAGGGCATCCCGGCCCACCCCCTGCCAGTGGCCCACTTCACAGCCATGTACAGCCTCGCGACGGCGCAACAGATTGCCACGCTGCTCTGCCAGCCCCAGCCTCGCTGGACCGGCGCCGACGTGGCCGCCGCCCGCGCCGGGATTCTGCAACGACTGGAAACCGAGGAACAGTAGTTTGAGCAGCACCAGCCGCGCACTCCATACCCTATTTCAATGTACTAATCGCGCGCCGATGGGCGTTGCGTGGTCTTTAGAATTCGTTCGCTCGGCTCACGAATGGCTTCGCGTACTTCCGGCCTTGGCGGTGGACCGCCGGTGATCGCCGTTGAGGAGGCTTACCGCGAAGTCACGAAGAGCGCTAAGCATGTCGGTTTGGCGATACCTTCGCATCTTGCCTAGGCTTCGCCGACTTGCCATTTTGTTCGTTCGATGTTCGTTCGGCGGGGGGCCGGAACACCGAATGATATGAATCGAGCGTGGGAAAGAAGGGGCGGGGGGGAAAGGCGCCACCCATTGATTGGGGGCGACCCGAATCAATGGCTCGCTTAGACTGCGCAGGACCGCAAATGGGAGCTACCAGCCGCGTACTCTTGCTCTATTTCAGCACCGGACAAGCATCGAGCCAATCGCGGTTGTCTTGCCAGATCCACTTCTGGCACTCCCGCGGACCCCAATCGCCGGCTTCATAGAATGCCAACTCGGGCTGGCCGCATTGTTGCCAACCGGCCAGGATCGGGTCGATGATGCTCCAGGCCAACTCCACTTCGTCGCTGCGGGCAAACAGGCTGGGGTCGCCCGTCAGTGTGTCGAGCAACAGCCGCTCGTAAGCCTCGGGCAGCGCTTTCGCGAAGCGTTCATCGAAGCGGAAATCCAGATCGGTCAGCCGCAGTTGCATGCCGGCATCGGGCACTTTGGTCTGGAAGTGAATCTGCACCCCTTCCGCCGGCTGGATGTGAATCACCAGGCGATTGGAATCGAGCGGCTTCTGCTGGCGCGTGTTGAACAGCAGATGCGGGGGCTGACGAAATTGAATCACAATCTGCGTGGTGCGGCAGCTCATGCCTTTGCCGCTGCGTAGATAAAACGGCACGCCTTGCCAACGCCAGTTGTCGATGTACAGCCGCAGCGCCGCGAACGTGGCGATCTGGCTCTCCGCTTCCACATCGGCCTCTTGGCGATACCCGGTGTATTGCCCGCGGATGGTGTGGGCTGCCACGTCGTCCGGCGAGGGGCATCGCAAAGACTCCAGCACTTTGACCTTCTCGTCCCGCACGGTGTCGGCCTCGTAACGGGCCGGCGGCTCCATGGCGGTGATGGTGAGCAGTTGCAGCAGGTGGTTCTGAAACATGTCCCGCAGGACGCCGGCCGTCTCGTAATAAGCGCCGCGGCGGCCGACCGTGACCTCCTCCGCCGCGGTGATCTGCACGTGATCGATGTAGTTGCGATTCCAGATCGGCTCGAAGATGGCGTTGGCAAACCGCAGCACCAGGATGTTCTGCACGGTCTCCTTGCCCAGGTAGTGATCGATGCGGTAGACCTGCCGCTCCCGGAATACTTCATGCACGGCCTGATTGAGCTGGCGGGCCGTGGTCAGATCGGTGCCGAACGGCTTTTCGATCACGATCCTTCGCTCGCCCCGCGATTCATCGGCCATGCCGCTGGCCCCGAGCTGCGCCACGGCCGTGGCGTAGAACTGCGGCGCGGTGGCCAGATAGTAGACGCGCGTCGCGCCGGGCTGTTCCACTTTTTTGAGCCGCGCATCGAGTGCGTCGAAATCTTCGCGCCGTCCGATATCACCCGGAAGATAAGAGATCGTCTGCGAGAACTTGCTCCAGGTGCCCGGATCGAAATCGCCCTTGGTGAACTCCGCCGTGGTGGCCGCCAACTGCTGACGCCACTGCTCATCGCTGAAGTGGGTGCGCGAGAAGCCCACAATGGCCGTCGGTTCCTTGAGCCGGCCTTTGCGATACAACTGATACAGGGCCGGAATCAGCTTACGTTGCGTGAGATCTCCCGACGCGCCGAAGATGACGAAGGTATAAGGCACAAGCAGCTCGCAGCAGCGGGATTAATTGCCTCGAAGCCCCCACATTAGACCGATCGCGCGGGAGCTGGACAAGGAGAGCCTGCTACCGCCCGAGCAGGTGCTCCAGAATATAGAGATCCAATCCTTCGTAATCGCGGGCGTCGCGGAAGGTCTGCACCTTGGCGGAATCGACGCCGCGGGCCAGCGCCAACAGATGCTGGAACATCTTCAAGCTATTGGCCAAGTGCCGCGTGCGGTCTGCGTCGCGCGTGGTGCGCATGGCCTTCACATCCAGGCCCACCACGCCGATGTCGTAGTAGCCGGCGCGGTCCAAGACCCACACCTGATTGAAGGCCCGCCGCAGGTCGACTGCGCCAAAGGTCTTGTCTTGATCGTATTTCAATCCGTTCTGATCATTGAGATGCACGCCCCAGAGCTTGCCATGCCAGAGGGCATAGGCCATGTCGTCTGCCGGATCGAGGCCGGCCAGGATGCTGTGGGCACTCTCGATCAGCACGCCCACGCGGGCCGGATCGATGGTGCGATACGTGAGACCCATGAAGTGACCGACGGTGGGGCAATAGGCCTGATCCATTGGCTCGTTGGGTTTCATTTCCCCCACGATGCGAATGTGCGAATCTTGCCGCAGCATGTCATCCACGGCTTCGACCATGCGGCCGACGGCTTGGGCGGCGTCCTTGGCCTCGCGGATGTACGTCCCTTCGCGAGCCGGCCAAAGCACAATCAGATCGATGTCCAGCATCTTGGCGATCTCGACGGCGCGGCGGCTGCGATCCCGCGCGTAGTTGCGTTCCCGCGGACTGTTCGACGTGTATCCGCCGTCGATGGTGCGCGAATCTTCCCACAGCCGCGGGGCGATGAACTCTCCCCTCAGTCCTTCCCCCTCGAGCAGCTTGCGGACCTTGGCCACGCCTTTGGCCGTTTGCGTGGCGTCCCAATCGGCGGGCACGACATCGTCGTCGTGCAGTTGCACATGCGTGAAGCCCAGCTTGCGATACTCCGCCACTTTCTTGGCAAACGGAACTTCCTTGCGCACCGCCGGACCAAACGGATCGCTCCCCGTGCTGATGTTCCAGGGACCGAAACTAAACCGATAGGCGCCGGCTTTGGCCATGAGGGGTTTTCTCCAGGAAGCTGCAAGGACACGGATACGTTGACGCTTATCGCGCGCGTGGGACCAGTGTATCGCGTGACAGATCGGGGACAAGCAGCCGACAGGTCTTCATCAGCATCATCTCAATTCGGCAGGCAAATCGGCCACTTGCTGCAGCGGCCACGCCGTGATCTGTTGGTCGATGAGGAAGCTCTCGGAGCCCGGGTAGACAATCCACAAATGCCGCAGTTTGAGTTCCTGCAAGGCGACGTGCATGGAACGAGTTGCAGTCGGCGCCTCATTAAACTCGACTTCGACTCCGTAGTTCCGGCCCCGATGCGTGAATAGCAGATCCAGTTCGGCGCCGCCATGAGTTGCCCAGAAATAGGCTTCCGCAGGTCGGACCGCGCGGAGCACCTGCTCCAGAGCGAAACCCTCCCACGACGCGCCCACTCGGGGATGCCCTAGCAGCGCGTACCGGTCCTTTAAGTCCAACAGAGTGTGGAGCAAGCCGCTGTCGCGCAGATAAATCTTGGGAGACTTTACCTGCCGCTTGCCGACGTTCTCGAACCAGGGTTGTAACTGCCGCACCATGAATGTTCCCGTTAGCAGGTCCAGCCAGCCGCGCACGGTCTTGTCGGACATGCCCATCGCGCGACCGAGCTCCGAAGCGTTCCAGGTTTGGCCGTGGTAATGGGCCAGCATCGTCCAGAAGCGACGCATGGCGGGGGCCGGCAGGTTGATGCCCAGTTGCGGAATGTCTCGTTGCAGGAAGGTCTGCACGAAACCCTCGCGCCACGCCGCACTCTCGGCCTGATTTTTCGCGAGAAAGGAGCGAGGAAAGCCGCCACGAAGCCACAGTTTGTCCGAGACTTTTGTGCCGGTCTCTTGCGTATCGAATCCGGCCAGCTCCAGGAATTGCACGCGTCCAGCCAGTGTCTCCGAGACTCCTTTAAGAATGTCCGGCGAGGCACTGCCCAGCACCAGAAATTTCACGCGGGTTCGCGGACGATCGACGAGCACGCGTAAAACACTGAAAAGCTCAGGCATCGACTGGATTTCGTCCAGGATCACGAGTCCCTTGAGCGAGCCGAGCATCAGTTCGGGGTTCTGAAGCCGTCGCCGATCGGGGACCGACTCCAGATCCAAGAGTGTCGCCTCGCGAGAGGTTGCGAACTGCCGGGCCAGCGTCGTCTTGCCACATTGACGCGGCCCCACCAGCGCAGTGACCGGCGAGCGCCTCACGGTCTCGGCAAGCTGTGCCAGGTACTGGTGGCGTGTGATCATGCCTGAAGTTTATCCTTGAAAACTCGGAGTGTCACTCCGAATTTTCAAGGTAGCGATTATGGCCCGACGGCGGCTCCCGGCGCATCAAGCCTTAATCAGAACGCGTTTGCAGTGTTTGCACGCAGCGGCGTAAACGGGGATCTTGCGGCCACACTGGGGGCAGACGCGCATCGGCGTACCCTCCTCGTCCTCATCGGCATCGCCACGGTTTTGCGACTCCTTGGACAACTCCTGCAAGTCCTGCAGCACGTCTTTCAGAGCGACGCCGTTGCACAGCGTGCCGATGGCAAAGCCCACCAAGGCAAAGATCGGCCCCAGGTCCAGCAACTCGCCCCGGCCGCCTCCGGTGAGCCAGCCCAAGGCGAAAATGAACAGCCCCAGAAGCGATACGGCCAGGCTCACGCCTTGCATCGCCAGGTCCCAGTAATAGCGGCCCGTCTCGATGGCGGCCGGCATGATCGGGACCGAGAGCAAGAGCATGAACCAGGCGGCCCAGCGGGGAATGGACGAATCGCCCACGGTGCGCAGCACCAGAAACGCGCCGAGCGCCGCACAACCGCCGGCCAGCCACAGTCCACGCCGAAAAAGATCGCCTGCGTCGTCTTTCATTCGATGGCCCTCCGCTTTCGAACTTGCATCGCTGACTAGCGAGCATTCTAAAAGCGCAGCAAGCGAATGGAAAGAACTTCCGGCCGAAGTTGGCCGAAGGCTAGGCTGATGCGTCGGCGATGTCGCCCACCACTTGCGTCACGCTGTCATGGTCGAACCAGACAGGCACGCCCCCCGGCTGCAGATAGACGGCGACGCCGTCGCGCACGACCATTGCTTTCGGATGATCAACCTCGAAGCGATGACCGCCGACCAGCTCGACGGTGAAGGGATGCCAAGGCGAGCGTTGGCCGAGCGCATTAAAGAGTTGTTCAAAATGATCGGATGTCATACCAGGAGTATACCACGGAGCGGCCACCCAACAAATCGCGGCGGTAAACGCGGGTTTCAAGTGCTGAGCCAGTCGTCGAATAGCACCAGGCGGCGGCGGGCATGGGCGGCGAGGCTCTCGGCCTTGCGCTGGGCGGCGGCGATGGGGCGGGAGTAATCGACGTGCAGCTCACCGTGGTCGTGGCGTGCGGCGGCCATTCGGCGCCCAAGACGTGGTGAAAAACGCCGGATCAACAGATCGTCGGCTGAGAGGAAGAATTGGCAGGAGCCAGGATCGCCTTGCCGCGCGGCACGGCCTGCCAGTTGACGATCAACGCGCTGCGATTCTTGTCGCTCCACGCCGATCACGTGCAATCCGCCCAGCGCCGTGACATCACGCGCCAAGCGAATGTCGGTCCCGCGCCCCGCCATGTTGGTGGCCAGTGTCACGGCCGCACGCTCTCCAGCGCGGGCAATGATCTCCGCTTCGGCCTGATCCTGGCATCCGTTGAGCAAGCGAAACGCCACGCCGGCCTCCGCGAGGTCCTCCGCCAGTTGGAGCGAACTCTGAATGGTGCGCGTGCCGAGGAGCACAGGCTGCCCGCAAGCCTGCCGCTCGGCCGTGTCGCGCACGATGGCACGCAGCTTGGCTTCGGTTGAAACAAAGTAGCGATCGGGCAACTCCCGGCGCTGGCTCGGACGCGCCGGCGGGATGGTCACAACGTGCAGGCCGTACTGTCGTTGGAATTCGCGGCGGCTGGTGGAGGCAGTGCCCGTCATCCCGCACACCGTGGCGTATTGTCGAAAGAAACGCTGGCGGGTAATTCGGGCCAGCGTGCGTTGCGGCGCGCGGCAGATCAGGCCTTCTTTCATCTCCACGGCCTGATGCAGACCGTCCTGCCAGGAGCGATCCCGGAAGATGCGACCCGTGAACTCGTCGACCAGCAGCACGCGGTCGTCGGCCACCACGTAATCAACATCCCGTGTGAGCAGATGCTCGGCGAACAAGGCTTGCCGCACGTATTCGGCCCAGGGTCGCAGCAGCGGACCAGTGGCGCGGCTCGCCAGGTGTGCGTGGATGCGTTCCATTCCGGCATCGGTGAAGGTCACTTGTCGCTGGGACAGATCGAGCTGGTAATCGTCGTGGCAGCGCAGCGTGTCGGCGAGCCGCTGGGCCAGTTGATGCGCGCAGACATCGTCGGCGGTTTGCTGCGCGGCGTCGGCCAGCACCAGCGGCGTACAGGCCTCGTCCAGCAGCACGCTGTCGATCTCATCGAGGATTGCGCAGGCCAGCCGGCGTTGCAAAGGGCGCGCAGGAGTCGTCTCACTGCTGAGCAGGCGACGATGCCGCACTCCCAACGGCAAGCGGCTGCCAGCGAGAAGCTCCAACCGATCGCGCAGGTAATCGAACCCCAACGCGTAGCCGGTGGCGTAGGTCACATCGCAGGCGTAGGCGGCGCGTTTCTCGTCGACCGATCCCTGCTCCGGCAGCAAGCCCGTCGAGCACCCCACGATTTGAAACGCGGGCTTTAGACACTGCCAATCGCGCTGAGCCAGATACGCGTTGGGGGTGGCGACATGCACGCCCTGTCCCGCCAAAGAATAGAAGAACGCCGGCAGGCTGGCGGTGAGGGTCTTGCCTTCCCCCGTTTGCATTTCCGCCACATTGCCGGCGGCCATCGCCAATCCGCCGAGAAGCTGCACTTCGTACAGCTCCAACCCCTGCGTGCGGCGAATGGCCTCGCACATCAGGGCGAAGGCCGGCAGCAAGCGGGCAGCGTCGGTCGCGAGTTGCCGCAGCTCAGTCGTGCGTTGTTTCAACTGAGCGTCCGACAGCGAGCGTAGCTGCGCCGCTTGCTCGCGGATACTCACAGTCTGCGCGGCATCGCTCGGCACGCGAAGCAACAGGCGAGTCGGCGATAACCAGGAGAGTGACATGCCCGATTCTCTCGAGAACTGTAGGGTGGGTCGAGTCTGCGAGACCCCCCATTAACGCTGCGTGGGTCTCGCGGACTCGACCCACCCTACGGCGGGCGTCGGCGTTGCCACGCGGGGCGCGCCACTCTTCTGCGGCCGCAGTGTGGGCAAACCATCTTCGCACCATTCCCGGGGAGAGATGGCTTCCCATTCCAAGAGCGTGCCGGTCGCGCGTTTCAATGCCACCAGAGAAAGGTTGTATTCCACTTGCGAACGGGCAAACTCCAGCTCGGCGTCTGCCAATCGTTCTTGCGCCCGCAGCACGTTGTCCAGCACTAAACCCGCGCCCTGCTGATCGGCGGGGAGCAGCCGCCAGCGCTCGAACAGGTAACGAATCTCGGCGGACTCGGCCTGCATGGCCAAATGCTTGCTGACTAACTCCCGATGCGTGGTTTCGACTTCGCGGATGGCCACCTCCACTTCGGCGCGCACCGTGGCCATGGTGGCCTGAAGCTGGTTCGTGAGCTGCCGCACTTCCAGCCGCCGCTGGGTCAAGCGGGCATTCGCGCCGCGGTTGCCCAGCGGATACTCGAACACCAGGCCCATGGAGTACGAGGGGCGGCCGTTGGTGAACTGATCGGAAAGGGCGCCGGGAATATCGGTGTAGCCTTGCAGACCGCTCACGTACGATTCCAGAATCAGGTTGAGCACCGGCAGCAGCTCGTTGCTGGCCATCTCTGCCCGCACGCCGGCGGC
>JBGTDH010001005.1:0-11612 GCA_041748435.1 Pirellulales bacterium | reverse complement strand
GGCGTGTGCCCGGCCGGCGGCTGAGTGGCATCCTCGGGTTGGGACTCGAGAGCGGTCGAGAGCGACATAAATCTCTTGCGTTGCCGTGGGGCCGGATCGGCCGCCGTTATTCCTAACGGCTCTAAGTGTGATGACCCCGGCCGCTAAAGCAAGCCCTGGTATGCATTCGCATGCCTGCGTTGGATATCGTATTTATGGCGCATCTCATTGACGGAGGGCATCTTGCGATGAATCTTGCGGCCGGCCACAGAGCCGGGCGGCAAGCATTCCGACGCCCAGGATCGCAATTGTGCCCGCCACCGGCACAAGAAACGGGTGCAGCGGACTGCGCAACTCACCCAGCGCGGCGGGCCAGCTTGCGGTGGGCGAGAGCGTCATCCACACGATGACAAGCAAGCCGGCGAAGACGCCTAGCAGGCCGGCGGCTCTTCCGGCCCTCGGAGCGAGCAGGCCCAGCAAGAACAATCCGAGCATTCCTCCGCTGAGGATTCCCGCGAGCTCCCACCAGACATCGAGCGCATGCTTGACGCGTGTCATGCCGATAGCCGCGAGCGTGCCCAACACGCCCCAGAAAAGCGTGGCGCCCTGCAGCACGCGTAGCGATTCACGCTCCCCGGCCGTGGGCCGCAGGTAGCGTTTGTAGAAATCGCACAGGGTCAGCGTGGCCATGCTGCCCAGGCTGGAATCGAGCGAGGCCGCAAAGATGGCCGCCACCACCAGCCCGCTCAGCCCGATCGGAAGCCTGTGCGCGATGAAGTACGGAAACACTTTGTCCGGCTGGCTGGCAACATCCAGACCCGGGAACAGCTCCGGCCGCGCCGCGTAAAGGGCGAACAGACCCGTGCCAATCAGGAAGAAGAACGCGGCCGCCGGCACATACAGGGCCGTCGTGAGCCACACGCTGCGTTGCGCTTCCTTCTGCGTGCGCGTGGCGATATAGCGCTGCACGTAACTCTGATCGATCCCGAAGTTGCCCAGGTTGATCGCCAGACCATAAGCCAAGACCACCCAGAACGTCGGCTGCGCAAGCGATGCGGAGTAGCTCCCCAGGCTGAACTTATCGTGGGCCACGCCGGTCTGGACGACGCCCGCGAAACCGCCGGGCACTTGCAACAGCAGCACGGTCAGGCAGATCAGCGGGCCGGCGATAAGCACCAGGCTTTGCACCATGCCGATCCACACGATCGACTCCATGCCCCCAAAAATGGTGCAGACAATCATCAGGCTGCCCGTAAGCACGATCAGCGTGTGGATGTCCCAACCCGTCAGCGGCGAGACAGCCAGAGACAGCAAGTACACCACCGTGCCCATGCGGGCCGTTTGCGTGAGCAGGAAGCACGCCACGGCATAGCTGCGGGCCCAGGCGCCAAAGCGGCGTTCCAGATGCTCGTAGGCGGAGATATTTCCCAAGCGGCGGTAGAACGGCACGAACCACCAGACCGCCACAACCGCGGCCAATGGCGTGGCCAACGAGAACACGAACGGATTCCAGTTGGAGGCGAACGACTTGCCGGGGTTGGCCAGGAAGCTGATGCTGCTGACATACGAGCCGAACATGGAAAGTCCGACGGCCCAACCAGGCAGCGACCGTCCGCCCGCCATGAACTGATCGCTACTGCGCTTGCGCAGCGCGAAGGAGCAACCCAACCCGACCGTGGCGAGCAGATACCCAATCAGGATCGCCAGATCAACAACGGGCAGCTTATCCACGGAGCAAATCTCCCGCGCAAGACGCTAGGGCATCAAAAAAAGTTTCCGCCGCCACCAACGACGCCCGTGGCAGCAGGCGGCTTGGGCGTGCTGAACCTGAAGTCGAGCTTACCCGAACGCGCCTGCACCAGTGTTGCCACGCCGGCAGCGGTGACAAATGTGCTCTCCAACTCGATGTGGTTCAACCGACCCATCGCGTGTAACGAGCTCAGCCCCACATCCGTGACAGCTGTGCCGTTCAGATTCAACATTTCCAGCAGCTTGAAGCTGCCAAGCGACGGCAAACCTTCATCCGTGATCTGCGTGTGCGACAGATCCAGCTCCTGCAAACCGGGCGCGATCTGGTACAGCTTCCCGTCGGGATCGCCCAGGGGGTTGCCGTTCAACCTTAACGCGCGGAGTCGGGTCAGCCCTGTTAACGGCGGCAGACACTTGAGGTTGTTGTTGTGCAGATCGAGTCGTTCCAGCTCGACGAGGTAGCCGAGCTCCGGCAACCACGTACTTCCCAGCGTGCCGTGGCCTAAGTCCAGCGAGTACAGCGCGGGGGGAAAACGCAACCGTTGCAGCTCCCGCTCCGAGAAGTCATGGGAATTGAGCCGCAGCGATTTGAGCTGCGTGAGCGTGACGAGACTCTCCAGAGCCTCTGGCGCAACCAACTCGTCCTCCATGCCGATGATGCTCAGTGCCGTGAGCTGCCGGCACGCCGTCAACGGCGTCAAAGGACCGCTGATCGCGCAGACTTCCAACGTGAGCGCTTGCAGGCTGGGCAGCGCGGCCAGATCGTCCAGATGTTGCGGCGTGAGATCGGCAGAGCGGAGCCGCAGCCACTTCAGGCAGTGGAACTGTCTCAGAGCCGCATAGAGCGCCAATTCATCGGACCGTTCCAGATCGGCATTGACATCGACCGACACGACGCGGCGCATGTGCTCATCGCCCAGGGCCCAACCAACCCAGCGGGGCGCCATCGGTTCCCATTGAACCTCGCCACCGCAGCGTTGAATGAGGCGAATCGCCTCCAGCTCGACATAGTAGGGGCGCACGTGGCTGGCCCATAGGCCCATCGCGCCGGCACAGGCCGTGCTTACCAGGAGCAGCGTGCGCAAGCTGAATTGGACAAACCGGTTGCCGGAGGGAGAGTGCGTGTCCTCGACCTGATGCATACGTCACCGGCGGGCTTCGCCAGGTTGCGAATCGACCTTGTTGGTCGTATCGAGGTAGCGGTAAGCGCCGCGGTTCTGCGCCGCGAGCCGCGATAGAAAATTGGCCCCCGGCGCCGCTCCCACGCCGAACTGGATCGTATGCAGAATGGCCCCGCTGCGGTTGCGATCGGTGAGCTTCGCCACACGCTCCGCGCTCAGCGCGGGCTTATCCGCATCGGTCAGAAAGAAGATCACATCGGGCGAGAGCCCAAAGGCAGCCAGCAGCGCGGGCTCGTGCTCCGTGCCGCCATCGGCCACGATGCCATCGATGTGGCGATAGGCTTGCTCTTTGTTCTCGTCGCTGCCGAAGACCGCCCGGCCCGGCACGCCCGCCAAGGCAAATGTTTTCGGACGCTCGTTGTAGAACACGATCTGAAACTGATGCGTGCTTCCCAACCCCTCCAGGCTGGCCTTCAGCTCCGCCTTGGCGCGGTCGAGCTGGCTGCCCGCCATGCTGGCCGAGCGATCCAGCACAAAGACAAACTTGAAGCCGTCGGCCGTAATGCCAAAGAACTGCACGCGGGCCCGTCCACCCAGCGGCACGGAAGATTGCGGCGCGTTCTTGACCGGCTGTGCTTCCACCCGCGCCGACAGCAGCCCCACGCCGATCCCGAGCAGAAGGCACACCAGCACGCGCGGCGGAGAAGTTTGGCGCGATCTGGCCAGAAACCCGAATGCGTAAGCGAGGGAGAATCGCGCTCGACGAACTATCATGGAACATTCCACATCAATTTCAAAGCAGTCCAATGGTAGAGGGCCTTCCGCACCTGCGTCAAGTTGCCGTGTTCGAAGTTGCAACATCGGGGGTCGCGGTCCCGAAAATCCAAATACCACGTCTTTTCCCGTGTCGCGCCCGTGAATTTCGGGATTTTCTGGACCACCTGCGCGTGGTCCCGAAATTCCCTCGCCCGCCCCGGCCGCCGCCGCTGCTGAGCCCATCGCATCCTCCGACCGAATGTGTTCTCTCGGCCCCATCCCGCAGGTCGTGGAACTGGTGACAGTTCCGGCCGGGACCGGGTGATTAGTATACACATGATCCCTATTGGTGTCAAGTCCAATCCGGGCCATGTTGCATGCTGGATCCTGCATCCCTCCGCATATTTCCATGCCTTCCGCCTCTTCACCCCCCGAGCTCGATCTGACCGTGCTGCTCCCCTGCTACAACGAGGGCCCGGCCATTGCTCAGGTGATTGCCGAAGTGCAGGCCGCGCTCGCTGCCTGGCAAGGCACATGGGAAATCCTGGTGATTGATGACGCTTCCACAGACGACACCTCGACTCGCGCCGCAGCCGCCTTCCCCCCCTCTCCCTTTTCGGAAGAGGGGCCGGGGGTGAGGGCCTGTCGCGTGATCCGCCGCATGGAGAACGGCGGCTCGGGCGCAGCCCGCAAAACGGGCATCCTCGCCGCCCGCGGCAGCCTGATTGCCATGTTGGATGGCGACGGCTCCTACGATCCCGCCTGCCTGCCGCAGTTGCTGGCCTTTTTCCCCGACTACGATCAGGTCAACGGCGCCCGCACGTCGGAGCAAGGCACGCTCCGCCCCTTGCGCTACCTGGCCAAGTTCGTTCTGAGAAAAGTCGCCGAATGGGTCAGCGGCAAACGCATTCCCGATCTCAACACCGGCCTCAAAATCTTCAAGCGGGACATCATGCTCGATTGCCTGTGGGTCCTCCCCACCGGCTTCTCCTGCGTCACCAGTATGACCTTGGCCTTCCTCACGAACGGCCACCCGGTGAAGTACGTGCCGGTCAACTATCGCCCGCGCGTGGGCCACTCGAAATTCCGCCCCATCCGGGACACGGCGCAATACGCCTTCACCATCCTGCGGATGATGACCTACTTCCGCCCCCTGCGGGTCTTCTTTCCCCTGGCCATCCTGCTCGGCGTCCTGGCCCTCGTCCGGGGCAGCTATAATCTGCTCGTCTCACCCTTGGGTTTGACCGACGCTGATATTATCATGACCCTCACGGCGCTGCTCGTCTTCCTGGCCGGTCTCCTGGCCGACCTGCTCGTCGCACAGCGCCGCCATTAACCGCGCGTATTGTAGTCATCATCGCTCCGCGTGATGATCACTTTCGTCGGGATGTTTTGCGTAAGGGCACTCGCGAATGAGGCTGGACGATTGATGTCGGCCATTGCTCTGCAAACCGCGCTCTGGAGCCTGCTCACCCTCGGGCAAGCGTCATTTCAGCAGGACTTTCGCCAACCGTTGGCCGAGGACCGCCTGGCGCTTTCCGGCAGCGATTCGGCCCCCTTCGTTCGACGAGAGACGGCGGGCCTTCGCATTCTCATGCCAGCCAGGGAAGACACGCCGCGCCGTATCGGCATCACCCCCCGCTTTGAGTTGGAAGGAGACTTTCAAGCCGCCGTAACGTTCGACTTAGGCAAGATCGGAAAGCCCGCCACCGGCCAGCGCGTGGGAATTGGCCTTTATGCGCGCACCAGCGGCGACGAAGGCGTGTCGCTTTGGTGGATGCGGCGCGGTGAATCGAAGGCGTCTAAAGACGTTCTGCTCTGCCAGCGCGCCTATCTGGACGCCTCGGGCAAGCGACGCTTCGAGAACCATGAAGTCCCGGCCCAACCCGCGGGGCGCTACACGCTGCAAATTAAGCGTCAGGCGGGACGCCTCACGTTTTCGGGCGCGCGTGGCAAAGAAAAGCTGGCGGAATTCCACGCTTGCGAGTTCGACGCTTCGCCCGTGACATTTCTGCGGGCCGGGGGTGATAATTTCGACGCAGACACACTCCTTGAGTTCCGACTCGTGGATTTGCGTTTGCGAGCCGTCGCGTTCCGCGATCCACGGCCCCCCTCGCTTCCCGCATCTCGCAACTACTGGCTGTGGGTCTTCTGGATCACGGCGCTAGTCGGCCCCGTGTTAGCCGCCCATGCCGGCTGGAAGCGCTACCAACGCTGGTCCCGCCCCTCGTGGGAGCAACAGTAGGCATCCTCGCCTCGAGTAACTCCATGGCCACCCCTCCGCTTCATCCTTCATCCTTCAGCCTTCATCCTTCCAACGCGTCTGCGCTTGACACGTCCCCCTGGTGGCGCAAAGCCATCGAAACGGGCTGATCTTCGTTGTCTTCTTCCTGCACGGCGGCCATCCCGTGCCTGACGTGAACGAGCCGGTTTACTTGGGAAAGGCCAAGCACTACTGGAACCCCGACTGGTGTCCGCACGATCTCTACTACAACTCTCCCGACGCGCACAACGTTTTCTTCTGGACCACTGGTTGGCTCACGCTCTTTATGTCGCTGATAGCCTACGCCTGGACCGGGCGCATTCTCACGTGGTTGGTCATGGCCATCGCCTGGCGACGTCTTGGATTCGCCGTGATTGGGAAACCCTGGTACGCGATTCCCGCTGCCGCGCTGTTCGTCTTCCTGCAAGAGAACTGCTCGATGGCGGGCGAATGGGTCATCGGCGGGTTCGAGCCAAAGGTGATCGCCTACACGCTCGTGTTCTTCGCCCTGGAGCGCCTCGCGCGCAACGATTGGAACAAGGCCCTCCTCCTTCTGGGCGCGGCCACCTCGTTCCACGTCCTCGTTGGTGGCTGGTCGCTCGTAGCCGTGGCGTTCGCATGGGTTTGGGCACCCAACCGTCCGCGTATCCGCGGCCTGCTTCGCCCCGGCCTGATTGCCATTCTGCTGGCCGCGCCGGGTCTGTGGCTGGCCTTGCGACTCAACTGGGGCGTTGAATCAGCGATCATCGAACAGGCGAACCAAATCTATGTGTTCCAACGCCTGCCGCACCACTTGGTCCCGGAGCGTTTCCCAGAGGCTCGCGTTTTCGCCCAAATGGCACTTCTTGTCGTCTGCCTGCTGTTCGGCCTCGTATGCACTCGATCCGCAGCGCATAAAATCATTGGATTTGTTCTAGCAGCATCCGTCATCGCAGTTGCAGGCGTGGCGTTAAGCGCTGCCGCGGGGAATGATCCAGTGCAGTACGCAAAGTGGATGCGATACTACTGGTTTCGATTAGCGGATGTCGCGCTTCCCTTGGGGACGGCACTGTTGGTCACAACACTGTTGGCAAACTCAGCTTGGACTACGATCTCAAGAACGATTCTGGCGGGTCTGCTGATCTTGCTTGGTATCGAGAATGGAGTCGAGTCGCGGCGCGTCCTGGGAGCGCCCAACCGATCGGAACTTCGAATGACGCCACAGAGACAGCGGGACTGGAAGACCGTCTGTGAGTGGATCGGAGACACAACATCTGGAGATTCCCTCTTTGTCTACCCGGAACAAACTGGGATACAGTGGCCTTCAAGTGGCGGAGTGCCCGGAGCGAGTGGGTGAGTTTCAAGGAACTTCCACAAAATGCCACAGGCGTGTTGGAATGGTCGGAACGATTATCCTTGCTTCGAAGGTGGCAGTCGGACCCGGCTAAACAAAACAACCCTTTCGGCAAATCAACATTCCTTCTCGTCGATGCTGGAATTGAGTTGCCATTCTTGAGGGTCTACGAGAACAAGTCGTTCTCCGTGTTTCAACTCATTTCCGATTAGAACACTCACAAAAATCCATACCTCACCCTCAGGGCAAGATCATGGGCGTAGCGACGTAGTATATCCTAATTGAATGCCCAGCACAGCCCACGGGCTCCAACGAATTAAACGCCATAATTACATTCTTTGGAAGCACGATGCTGCGTCCGTCGGATTGGTAAACCATGCAGGGTGATCCGTACAGGAAATTAATGCTGACAGCATACCATCCTGGGTTAATTACATCGCAATCTTGGTGGGTCGCGAATTGCGGTACGGCTGTGTCGAGACCAACATCGCGAGGGTCGAAGTGGCCGTAATAAGCAAGGGAGACTGGACGAGCGAATTGATGTGCATTGAGCCACATCCGTAGTTCACGCAGGTCTTGTCCCCAGTCAATATTGCTGTAGAGCAAATGACGACCACCCGACCTTGGGCCTCCAGCGAGTTCATTAAAGTACGAGAGACTATGAGGAAAGACCGCCAAGCTACTCCATGCACCGGATGCCAGCAACAGAATAACGAGGGCCGCCCCGGCACGAGACCAGCGGGCCGCGTGTGCTGCCGAGCAAGACACCCATACGTACAGAAAAGGAATCATCGGGAGCGCGTAGCGAAAGTGTTTGCTTATAATCGTCTGGCAACTAACTGACACAAGTATCAGTATGGCTGGAAATATGACGCAGAGAGCGTCTGATAATCGCACATGTGGCTTGCCTATCATGAAACTGCCGGCGGAGAACGCTACCAAGAGAAGCGTTGGAATGGGAGTCTTGACCACGAATGCATACAGGTAGTAGTACCACCACCCTCGCGATCGCCACGTTCCGCGCAAATACGATAATTCCTGTGTGCGTTCAAAGTCGGCAATTTGTAGATCGAATCCCTCGAGATACGCGCGAGGTAGTGGGACTGGCCACTTACCGACCATTGTCCCTTTAAACCGATTCCCGCCGTGGGGTGAAGAGGCGGAAGAAGGTGGGCACAATAACGAGGATCGAAAGCGGTATTCTTCAAATGGTGTTGCGAATCCCGTGAAGGCAAAACCGATGTTAACGGTCAATAGGCAAACCACCATCCTTGCGGCCTGCATGGCGCCCTCACGCACCCACCCGCGCCAGCCAAGGGGCGGGTGCCCGTTAAGACGACACGCAATCCAGACTACTGGCCAAGCAACCACAAGCAGCGCACACGTCATCTTTGCCAATTCAGCGAGGCCGAGGATAAAACCGCTCCACAGAGCGCGACTCCATGTTGGACCATGTAACCACTGCCAGAAGCTGTAGCCGGCGGCCAGAGCAAGACAAGCTCCGGCCGAATCGGATGTAATGAGGTGGCCGTGCCCGAGAAGGTAGGGACAAAAGCACCATAGGATCGCGGCGATCGTGCCCGCGCCAAGCCCCCCGAGACATCGAGCCCACGCGGAGCAGATGTACCCGCCGACTACGCTGAACCAAATACATGCGAGACGGGCGACAGTTACGATTTCGAAGGTCCGGGTTCCATTCGCATGTACGAAGTCTGCACCAACGGCAAACTCAGGTCTAAACGTCTCGTCTTGAAGACGCGTCCAGTCGACTTGCGCGCCAGCTAGCACCGCCGCGGCTGCTGCTATTGTTCGCACCAATGGTGGATTGACGTTATACACATCAAAGCGGCCAAGATGGAGCGTCGCAAGGCCGGCCGCAAGATGCGCCGGCTCATTTGCCGTTGGACTATCGCGAAATGCGGCAATAGCTAATAGCCCGGCATGTAGGCAAAGCAGGAACGCCACGAAAACGCGATGGAACTGGGGCGCGTTAACGGTGTTACTGACTATAGCACACGGGCTAACTGTACCCATCAGTCATAGCGCCTAGCATTCATAAAGGGGTAAGCGACCTCTTTACCCGCGATACGAAAACGAATCTCCTGATGTTCGGGCTCGGACTCTCGGGGAGGTGCGCACGTAATTCGGACTTGCCGGAGCGCCTGTTTTTGATCGTAGATTTGGACCTCAAGGACGCCTTGCGTTTTAGACACAACCGTGAGCGTTTCGAGCGACAGCGCGGGTGCTAGCCGGCATTCCAAAGTGACGGTAGCTTCGCTTTCCGGTGACTCATGAAGCACAACGGCTTTTCTGGGCGTAAATCGGATGGGGTGGAGAACATTACCAGTGACCTTCACCGTGACCGAGCGCTCTTCGTCTCGGTCGTGAACCACGAATCGCGCATCAACTTCCTGCAACTCCCCGTCTGACGGCACCTGAGCAATTACCCGCAGCTCGCAGACTGGCACGAACGGCCGATGCCTCAGTGCATCGATAGTATTCCCGACAACTTGAACGGCGAAGATATCAGGGTGCGACACATCAATTCGCCCCGGTTCGAAGGGCGCACTTCCCGGCGGGCGAAGAATGGTGCATGATCTGGAGATTTGCTCTCCAGGACGGCAGGTTCCTAATGACACGATTGCCGGCGTGGCGACTACTGACGGGATTACCGTCCATACTATATCTGCTATGAAAGCGGGATCGGTGCCACTTGTAAAAAAATAGGTCTGCGCGTGCTGCCTGCCTTTCAACGCTCGCGTGGTCGGAGATAACTGCACTCTCCATTCGCTTCCGGCGGGCATTGTGAAGGGCAACTTCTCGTTAATTCTTGAATCAGCGAATTTCAGGCACCCACATGACGACGTTGCCCGTGTAATGGAAACTGGGGTCTGGCTATGATTGACAAAACGCAACGTGTGGCTTACGGTCTCAGCATCAGATACGAAGCCCAAATCGACCGAGGGGTCCTCCAGAGCGGCGGTATTCGGTGGGTCTCGCCACAACTGACCGAACCATCGTCCACCAACCAGTGCGGAGAACAGGACGACGAGGACGATGACTACACGTGTGATCATGGCACCAGAATCCTTACTGTATCACGCTCTAAGACGTCTTCCGACGAGGTACGCGATAATACCAAGCGCAACAACTCCTCCCGCTATAAGCAGTCCTAGCGAGCTGAATCGAGAAGTCTGACCTTGTGGTGGACCTCGGAGCTCAGATGCAAGCGCCTTGTCTTCGGCAAGGCTTCGGATCGTCCGCGCCGGACGATTATCGCCCCAAATGTGGACGGCACCCTCTGTCTTATCTTTAACTGCGACATTCTCAGGAAACTTAAACGAGAACTGGTCCGTTGGCACCGGCTTGTTCACGCTGAGGGTCGAGAATTGCAAAACCACTTCATAGAGCGATGCTGTTTTTGGGTCGGCCTGAGTTGACGTAATAACCTCTGCTGGAAACGAGATGCCACTGACATCCTCGAATTTGCTCACGTTCCAAGTCACATTCCCTCCACCCTGTTCGGCGCTGGCTGCTGTGGGCGAAATAGTCGACGTGCGAATCAAATAGTCCGCGCCGGGGTCCACAACAATAGTAAGGGCACGCTGGTCTTCGGGAAGTCTTAATGATATCTGATACGCCTTTCCTGCCCCCACTAGATTCGTTTCCTCGAGCGTGGCGCGGTAGTCGATCGCTTCCAGTAACTGCTCCAGTGTCCGCGCCGTTGGCCGCTCTTGCACATGAAGGCAAACATCAAACATAGGATCGATTTGATGAAACGTGCGACTGCGCGGAGCAATTTCCGCGTAGATGCCCTGATGCTTGCCGATCGCGACAGCCGGCCGTTGGTCCCAGTCATAATTCGTCAGCACGAACGAGTGCTCGTCAGTTTGCAAATTGTCCACAAATTGCTGCTTGGCTTGCTTGCCTTGAATATAGTACTTGAAGCGATGGCGCGTCCCGTCTTTCCACCACCACGCATGCAATGCCTTCGCGTGAAGCTCCTCTCGCGAGCCGCCAGACACGATGTAGTGACGCCGTGTGTACGCGGCCTCCACGGTACGTATGCTTTCGATCGCACTTGTGTTGGCTTTCGCGATAAAGCGTAGCTTGTCGGTGGTATCATCGCCGTGAGCAGACTGGAGCAGACCGAGCAGACCGCCGACGAGGCCGCCAGCCGTCACCAGGACGCGCACAACCGCAAGACGAGCAACCATCTCACACCATTTTTACGAGAGAATTGAAGGCGTCCCCACGAGCGAGTCTCGTGGGGACGAGACAACGCATCGACGAATTCATCCGGTGCAACAGCAGGGCGATCGCACGTTAAGTCATTTGCCGAACAGCACTTGTTCGAGGTAGGAGTCGTCCCAGCCCGCGGTGAGTCGCTTGTTCTTGATGCCGACTTTGA
>JBGTDH010001004.1:0-2521 GCA_041748435.1 Pirellulales bacterium | reverse complement strand
CTTCGGCCCGCCCACGGTGGTGGCCGCGGTCAAGGGACTGGCGCTGGGCAAGCGGCGCGGGCCTCGCATCGCGGCGAATGCGTCGCACGCCGTGATTACCGCCATCAGCCACCCAACGGGCGACGTGCTCTCCTGGCGATCGACCGATGGCGGCCGAACCTGGTCGCCCTCGGCCACAGTCAACGATGTGCCCAAAGCTGCGGTGGAAGGTTTGCATGCCATGGCGATCAGTCCCAAGGGCGAGCTGACCTGCGTGTGGCTCGACCTGCGCAACAAGAAGATGGAGATCGCCGGCGCGATGTCCACCGATGGCGGCGTCCGTTGGAGTGCGAATCAACTCATCTATCACTCGCCCGGCGGTTCCGTGTGCGAATGTTGCCATCCCTCGGCGGCCTACGACGCGGAGGGCCGCCTGTACGTGATGTGGCGGAATTCTCTTGAAGGCAATCGCGACATGTATCTCGCTACACCCGCGGGCAAGAGCGGCAGTTTTTCCTCGGCGTCCAAGCTGGGGAGCGGCACGTGGAAGCTCCACGCCTGCCCGATGGATGGCGGCGCCCTGGCGCCTTCCAAGGACGGCGTGACCACCATCTGGCGTCGCGATCGACAGATCTACCGCTCTGTCTCGGGACGACCGGAAGAAACGCTGCTTGGACCGGGCGAGCAACCGTGGGCCGCCGCTGCCCCGGACGGCCCCTATCTCACCTGGATCACCCGCCGCGCCGGCGACCTCTGGCTCCTACGCCCCACGGATCGCGGCCCCATCAAACTGACCGATAACTCCTCCGACCCCGTGATCGCCGCCCCCTTCACCTCCTCCGGCCCCATCATCGCCGCCTGGGAATCCGGCCAAGGCAAAGACACCACAATTTGGGCGCAAATAGTGGGTTCCCATGAACGTTAGGTAACGTTCATTCCAGTTTGAGCGGCTAATACAGTTGAGCCAGAGTGCCCCGTTTTCGCTGCTCAAAGTAGGAGTGAGCCACCCCCTCAGGTCGAGTGTTGCCTTCGGGCGGACGCAATCGAGACAGGTCTGGCAAGTCCTCAGGAAAGCCCATGAGCTGTTCGTAAAGCAGAGGATCGTAGCGAGCAGCCAACTCGATAATGCGAATCCACATTCGTCGCCAGCGACAATAAGCTTCCTCGTTGAGGTCGATGATCTGAATCAACTTCCGAGCATCCGAAGTCAAACCCTCCATTTCCCCATCTGCGTGGACGAAAACGTGTTCGGAAGTCAAGGCGACCATTGGATTAGGAACAAGGTGGGCGCGCCTGGCGCCATTGCACAACCTGCAGCAGTAGAGCAGGTTGTCGTACTCCGCGGCTCGTTCGGGGCTTAAGGTCTGAGGAACAAAGTGATCTAAGTCGAATTCGCCGCTCATCCGTCCCCACTGCTCTCGAATCAGGCAAAACACGCAACAAAACAGAATTCGTCTCGAAGCCACGGTCGGAGAGAATATAGTCCACGTAACCCTGTGGCCCGTGGCGGCGAGTAGGTCGCTGAGCTGAATAACGGAATGCCAGCATCACTCGGGCAGCCCATCGTGGTGTCGCTGCTTCTCGAGCAACTGCTGAAGCAGCTTCTGGGCGCCATTCATGGGAATGGGCATTACACGGCGACGGTGCGCGCGCATCTCCAGTGTTAGCAGCTCCAACTCGCTCCGTTCCGCGGGTTGGATGGTGCCCAGAACATCCTTGTCAATCAGATCGATTCGCCGATCGTTCTTGGCATCAGACCACTCACCTGTTGCCTCCGGCAACTCCGATTCGACGGAGCGAATGATCTCCTCGGCCAGATCACGACGCAGCGAAACAGGCCACTCCTTCACCTGCTGCCAGACTTGCAGATAATCCGACGCCGTGCTCATGGGAATCTCAACAAGTGGGGATTAGTCGCAGTCCATCATTCTACCATTGAAGACTGCTTCACCCATAATTCAGCCGGTTGGGCGTGCCGCGCTGGATGGGGATGTCGAACAGGCGCGGGCGGTCGCCGGCGAGAGATTCGCTCACGCGGGCGGAGAGCTCGTCGGGGTCTTCGATGCGCACGGCCTCCACACCCAACGAACGGGCCAAAGCAACGTAGTCGATCTCCGGCCCGGAGAGGTCTTGCCCGAGGTAGCGGCCTTGCTTCGCGGCGGGAAGCTCGAGCATCCGGCCTCCGATTTTGAGGATCTGATACTGCGCGTTGTTGCAGATCACAAATGTCACCGGCAGCCGATGGTGGGCGGCCGACCACAGGCCTTGAATGCCGTACATGGCGGCCCCTTCGCCCAACAGCGCCAGTACGGGACGCTGCGGCCAGGCCAGCTTCACGCCGATCGCGCAGCCCAGACCCCACCCCAAGGCCCAACCGCGATGGCCAAAGTAACCGTCGGTATTGCGGAGCGCGCCGGACCGCTCGAAGTAGGCGCCCGTGGTGGTTACGGCCTCCTCGACGACGGCGACGTTCGACGGCAACACTCGGGCGAGGCTCTCCATGAGCGTTAGCGGCGTCATGGGGCGCTCGTTGCTCTCGGCC
>JBGTDH010001003.1:0-10842 GCA_041748435.1 Pirellulales bacterium | reverse complement strand
AATCGCTGCGCAACTTCCGGCTGATGTGCCTCAACGGATTGTTCCTGCGGGAGGGCCGCGTCTGCGAGGACTGCTTCGGGCGAAGCGTGTGGCGTGGCGTGGCGCGCGGCTGCTATCGGCAAGACCGTGCCGCCAGCGGCGTGGTGGCTTCGATGATTCACCTGCACCGGCTGCTGAAGACCTGGGCTCGCTGCGTGACGCTGTACTTTACACCCAGCGAGTTTGCCCGGCAAAAGCTTTTGGCCGGCGGGATGCCGCCGGAGCGGATCCTGGTGAAGCCCAACTTCGTCGACCCCGATCCCGGCCTGGGCCGGGGGCGCGGCGAATACGCGATGTTCGCGGGACGGCTCTCCGCGGAGAAGGGCGTCGAGACACTGCTCGCCGCCTGGCGTCTGCTGCCAGCGGCAACGCCACTGAAGATTGTCGGCGACGGACCGCTGGCGGCGATGGTGCAAGCCGCGGCCGCAACGGACAGCCGCATCCAGTGGCTGGGACGACGCCCCCTGTCCGATGTGCTGGACCTGCTGGGCGATGCCGCGTTCCTGGTGATGCCTTCCGTGTGGTACGAAACCTTTGGCCGCACGATCGTCGAAGCCTACGCCAAGGGAACGCCCGTCATCGCCTCGCGGTTGGGAGCGATGGCCGAACTGGTCCTCGAAGGGAAGACCGGCTTGCTGGCCGCGCCCGGCGACCCGCGCGACCTGGCCTCCCAGGCCCTGCGGCTGCTCGAAGAGCCAGGGCTGCGAACTCCCATGCGAACCGCCGCGCGGGAAGAATATGAGTCCAAGTACATGGCGGATGCCAATCACCAGCTCTTGATGCACATTTACGAGCGCGCGAGGAAGCTTGGTTCTCCCCTTGCGGCAACCGCCGATGCGGACGCGATCCACGCGGCTCTGCGTTAATCTTTAGACGCGATTGGGAAGATCTGTTAATGCACATCGCACAACTCCTGCCGCGGTTCCGCCATGCTCGGCGTGCCCTCGCAGCGCTCGCCGAGCGCGAAACGTGGTCGCGCCAGCAGATTGAAGCCTGGCAGTTGGAGCGGATCAATCGCCTCTGGCACGCGGCGGTTCGACAGACGGCGCACTACCGCGCACTGGCGCGCACGTCGAAACTGCCCGAGCAGTTCAGCAGCCTGGAACAATTCTCGGCCCTCGTCCCGCGGTTGGACAAGGAACTCGTGCGCTTGCGGCCGGACGATTTTCTGGCCGACCAACCCGCGCCAGGCCGTTGGCGGAGTACCAGCGGATCGACCGGCGCGCCCACCCGCATCTATGCCTCGCGCGATGCCCACCAGGAGATGCTGTACGCCAAGTATCGCTTTCAGGCGATGTGGGGCATTGGCGTCTTCGACCGCTGCGCGTTCCATTGGGGACGGGCCGGCATTCGGGGTCGGATCGCCTGGCTGCGTCAGCTCGTGAAAGATCGTTTGCGCAATCGGCTGCGGTTGTCGGCCTACGATCTGAGTACGGCCGATCTCGAGACCCACCTCCGACGATTGGCGGCCTTTCGACCCCAGTGCCTGTACGGTTTCAGCCAGGCGATTTACCGGCTTGCCGTGGCGGCCCAATCGCATGCGGTCCGCTTGCCAGGATTGAAACTCTGCATCCTCACGGCCGAGCCGGCCAGCGAGCGGATGCTGGCAACGATCGCCGCGGCGTTTGCCGCGCCGGTCGTGGTCGAGTACGGCGCCACGGAATGCGGCCTGATCGCCTGCCATTGGCCGGACGGCACGTTCCGCGTGCGCGAGGACCTCGTCTACCTGGAAACGCTGCCTCGCGAGGATGGCCGCTTTGACCTCGTGCTCACCAACCTGGCGGAAGGCTCGTTTCCGCTGCTGCGCTACGCCGTGGCCGACGTGTCCGATGCGCCGCTCGTGAAGCCGGAGGCCAGCTTCGCCATCCTCGGCCGCGTCACGGGCCGCAGCGATGATCTGCTCGTCACCGGCTCGGGAAGACTGCTACACCCTGCGCGCGTCGATCTCGTGTTCGAGTCCGGCCAGTTCCCGGGCGTGGCCCGCTACCAGGTGCGGCAGGCGGCCGACGGCGCCGTGGCGGTTTTGATTGAACGCACCGATGCCACAACGCCGCTCGATGCTCGCCGTCTCGCGGCCGAGTTCGAAGGCCTGCTTGAGGGCTATGCCGTGCGGCTCGAATTCGTGGACGCCGTGCCGCTCACCACCGCGGGAAAGCATCGCGCCGTGATGTCCGAGTTGGCACACGCGCGAAGCCCAACGCTGATGCAAGTCTAGCGCCGCGCGATCGCCCATCGCGCCAGCTTCCGCCGCTCTTCCCACGCGGGCGCGGGATCGGCCCAATCAAAGCTGTCCTCGTGGTCCCAGCCGCTCACCAGCCGGAGGGCATCCTTCAGCCATTGGCCGCGCGAAATGACGTTCATGCCCCAGCCGGCGTCGTACGCTGCGGAGGCGGCGGTTCCGGAGCTTGCGCCCCGCAGACTGCGCCACATCCAGCGACAATCGTTCAGCAGGTTGCGGCAACGCACGCCGAGCCGATACTCCCGCGGAAACGTGCGCCGGCCTTCGACCAGCAGCTCAAACAAGTAGCGCGGGAAGTCTGCGCCCGCGGCCATCGCCAGCGGCAGCGATCCCCAGAAGCGGGCATTGATCTCCAGCAGGATCCAGCGTCCGGTGGCCGGATCGACGCGGTACTCCACCATGGCGACGCCGGTGTACTCCAGCGCCTTCATCAACGCCGCGGACGCTGCCAGCAGCTCTGGATCCAAGGGAACACTCACGCGATACGTGCTGCCAAAGCCGCTCGTTTCGTGCAGCCGCCGATGCTGGAAGGCGAACAGGACTTCGCCGCGATCCATCAACAACTCGACACCCACGCCCTGCCCGGGGGCAATGTCCTGGATCAGCACGCGGCTGCCACCGGCAAGCAGCTCTCCGGCATACCGCCGCGCGGCAGAGAGGTCGTCGGTGACCAGCACGTAATGCTTCAGCAAGACCTGGTCGGAGCGTACCGAGCGGCAAGGCTTCACGGCCACGGGCGCCGTGAGTCCGGCGGTCTGGATGTCCAGACGAGCGGCATCTTCGATCACCACGCCGCGCGGCGTGGGAATTCCCAACTGCACTGCGCAGCGCCAAGTCTCGATCTTATCGAAGGCCACGTCCACGGACCGCGCGGGCGGTAGATAGATCCGCCCGTCGAAGTGCTCGCGGCAGCCGTGCAGCGGGAAGACCGCCGCTTCGGTAGCCGGTATCACCAGGTCGAAAGTTTCTGCGTCCAATAACCGCGAGAGATCATCCAGCCAGCGTGAATCCTGGGCGCTATACCACGCCAGCTCGTGGCGGCGGTGCAGGTATCGGGAGTGCAAAGCCGCCGTGTCGGTAGGGCACCAGCCGACGTGAACTTCCAATCCGCGTCTGCCCAGGGAACGGAGGATGGGGAGAATGATCCGCGAATCCTCGCCCAGGATCAGCACTTTTCCCCGCGTGCTCGCGTCCGCGTTGCGGCGCAGCATGTCAGACGGCTCCTTCGAGCGGCATCGCCGGCGTGGGCCGAATGCGCTCCATCAACAATTGCCAACCGAAGAGGAAGAAGAACAGGCCGGCCCACGTCTTGAGCAGGTCTTCCAAGGAGAGCCGCAGAACCATTTCATGGGGGAACCAGCCATCGATCACAATCATGGCGGTAAACAGGGCCGCGCCGACGGCCAGGCGCTTTCCGGCTCGATCTTCCAAAACGCGCCACCGCCGCCAGCTCCACAACGCCGCTAGCTCCAGTGCGGCAATCGCCAGCAAGACGTAGTGATCTCCGATCCCCAGCCGATACGACAGTTTCTCGTGCAGCAAGAAGCGGTCGTCGCAGCCCAGCACGGCGAACACCCAGGCTTGCGAGAAGTAAAACCAACGCTCGCGCGCCAGTTCCGGCCGGCCCTCCGCCCAAGCGATCAGGATCACGAACAAGAGCGCCGTGGCCCACAGAAGGGCCACGCTCAGTGTCGTGTTGACGGCATAGAACGGCACCGGACCCTCAATGTCGGTAAAGAAGTTCCGCACGTAGGCCTGCGAAGTGGCCAGCTCGATGCCGATCAGCACGGCGCTGTAAACCAGCAGTCCGCCGATGGTTGCCGCTCGAATTAATTTCATCATTTAACTTGCGATGCGTCGGCCCTGGAAAGGGTACGACTTTCCCCACGAAGGTCAAAACCAAGTCAGTTGCGTCGCAAGCGCCCTAAGGATTCTGCGGAAGATGCCGATTGAACCTCAGCCCTCGCCTTGAACATGGGGGGTCCGCTGCCTACATTGGCACTCGCGGCATCTGGAACGATTCTCCTCTCTGCGATCCGATCCCATGAAAGCTATTGCCGTTCGACCGGGCAATCCCAACAGCGTGCATCTCACCAGCCTGGCCAAGCCCAGCGTGGACGATGTGCCAGGCGGCCGCGGCGTGCTGGTCCGCGTGCTGAAGGTGGGCATCGACGCAACGGACAAAGAAATCAACGAAGCCAAGTACGGCAACGCTCCGCCTGGGTACGATTTTCTCGTTCTCGGGCACGAGTCGTTTGGCATCGTCGAGGCGGTCGGTTCGAGCGTCACGCACGTCAAGCCGGGCGATTACGTCACCGCCACGGTGCGACGCCCCGGCGGCAGCATTTACGATCAGATCGGCACCTGCGACATGACCAGCGAGGAGGTCTACTACGAACGCGGCATCAACCTGCTGCACGGTTTTCTTACGGAGTACTACGTCGACGACGCCGAGTTCATCGTGAGGATGCCCGTGGGACTGAAGCACTTGCACGTGCTGATCGAGCCGATGAGCTGCGCGGCCAAGGCCGTGCATCAGGCTTTTGAGGTGCAGCGGCGGCTGAAGGTCTGGCGTCCGAAGCGGGCCTTCGTGCTGGGCGCGGGACAGATCGGGTTGCTCACCACGCTTGTGCTGCGTCTGCGCGGATTGGACGTGTACACGTTTGCCCGCAGCGTGCCGCCGACGCGGTCCAGCGGCATTGTGGAAGGGCTGGGCGCTCATTACGTGAGCACCACGCAAACGCCGCTGCGTCAGGTGGCGGCCGACGCCGGCAAGGCCGATTTGATCGTCGACGCCACCGGGTCCAGCGCCCTGGCGTTTAGCGCCATGGAGGTGCTCGGCCACAACGGCGTGCTGGTCTGGACCAGCATCACCGGCGGCCGCGAGCATCTCGAAGTCCCGTCCGATAAGCTCAATCTCGATTGGGTGCTCGGCAACAAGCTATTGCTCGGAAGTGTTAACGCCAATCGAGAGCACTTTGAGATGGGGATCAAAGACCTGGCCTTGGCCGAAGTCACTTACCCCGGTGTCATCCAGCGCATTCTCACGCATCCCGTGCAAGGCCTGGAGAACTACGCCGAAGCCATCCGCCTGCTGTGCGAAGAGCGCGGGGCGCTGAAGGTGTATGTGGAAGTGGCCGCGGGATGACGTTGTGCCGCAGGCGCGCTCCGCTCGAAGACTCGCGTCGCGGCTAACCGACGAGAGATCAACCGCTCCAACTCTTGCCGTCCCACTTGAGCACGCGCTCGAGCATTTGCACGACGTCTTCGGCGAACGTGCGGAACAGCGTCTCGCCCTTCTCGGCGGTCGCCGGACGCGGGTCTCCGATATGGCCCGCTTTACTGCGGTCCTGCGTGACCCAGCCTCGCGAGGCCGGCTCAAACGGGTTGCCGAACTCGACGGGTTCCACCTTGGCGAGATCGCCCACCAGGTGCGGGGCCAGCCGCAGCATCATCGAGGTTTCCCATTCACACGCGTGTCCCATGCGTTTCTGGGCGATTTTGGTGTCGACCTCGTGGGGCTTGCCGCCGAGTAGCCAGTAGGTGGCAAACAGCAGCAGAATGTCTTCCCGCTGCCGGTGCTTCTGCCGCAGCTCGAACACGGCCTGCATTCCCGGCACGTTGTTGCCGCCGTGGCCGTTGACGAACACGATCCGCCGGAAGCCGTGATGTAGGAAGTTGTCAGCCAGATTGTGCAGCACGTCCAGATACGTGCGGGGCGCAGCGGTCATGGTGCCCGCGAAATCGAGATGATGCTCCGAATTCCCCAGCCACAGCAGCGGCGCTAACAACACGCGATCGGCCAGCTTCTCGTGCGCGCGGCGCACCACTTCCCCTAGCAGCAGGCTATCGGTGAACAGCGGCATATGCCGCCCATGCTGCTCCAGCGCCGCGACCGGAATCACCACCGGCATATCCTTGCTCAACCCCGCCACGTCCGGCCACTTCAGATCGGTTAACTGCATAGAGCGTCCCCTGCGAGCCGTTTCAACTTGCTACCTCCAGGAAGTCGTGAGTGTAACCTCTGTCCAGCACGACCGCTAATCGTGCCGGAGAGCTCACCATGTGGCAGCGATCTGTTGCAGCGACGCCGCGACCTGCTGACGATCTCGTGATTGAAGCATTCCCAGGGATCGTTGAACACGGACTTTGGCCAAAGTGGCAAGCTTGTGCAGACGCACGATCGAAGGAGCCAGCAATCCGGCTTGAGACCAGTCGGTGATGGGAACATCGTAGACCGCCGCCCGCGTTTGAGTGGTTACGCGCGCCAGCAGCACATCCGCATCGCCCGTATCCAAGACGACCATCGCGGGACGCGGCTTGCTTTGTCCCGTGGCCGTAAAGGGAAAATCGACGAGCACCAACTCACCGGCCTGATAACGAGTCATACAAGCTGTCACCCTCGGAATATCCTTGACCAAACTCGATTGCCGCCAGTTGTTCCCAGGCTTCGTCGCTTTCGCCTTCCGATAGCAGCACCAGAACCCGCAAGGGTTGTCCCGAAGGGATCGACTGGGCGATCTCGCGGGGAACGAAAAGCGATCCGTCCGGGCTGAGGGAGGAGGGGAACTCTAAGGCTTTCATGACACACCTCGCCGGGGACGATCACCGCGATTCAGTCTGTACTATACACCCCCGTGCCCAATGCATCGAACGGTCATTCTGCGGAAGATTCCGATGACTTTCCCGTGCGCGTGCGATATAAAGGAATGCGTCGGCGGCCCGTGCGTCGGCCTTGCCCGCCTGTTTGACCTGCCAACGACCGTTCCAGTCAAGGACTTTGCATATGTCCAGCCACATGCGGTTCTGCGGATCGCCCGCTCATGCTGTGAATCGCCGCTCGTTCTTGGGCGCCGCGGCGGCCGGGGCGGCGGCTCTGTCGGCCGATATGACGCTGCTGAATGTGCTCAAGAATCCCGCGCTGGCGGCGGAACTCAAGCAGCGGCAGAAGCGAGTGATTCTGCTATGGCTGGCCGGCGGCGCGAGTCAACTCGAAACGTGGGACCCTAAGCCGGGCCGGCCAACCGGTGGGCCCTACCGAGCCATCAGCACGAGCGTCCCCGGTGTGCAAATCTGCGAGCTGCTTCCCAAGATGGCGCAGCGGCTGGACGACACGGCCATCATCCGCTCGCTCAACACCAAGAACGCCGATCATGGCGGCGGCGCAAAGCTGATGAACCTGGGCCGCCGCGACGAGGCCAACCTCAAGTATCCCGACTTGGGAGCGGTCATCGCCCGCGAGTTGGGCCGTGCCGACAGCCAAGTGCCGGACTACGTCTCGTTCTACAATCAGACCGAGGGGCGCGGTGGTCCTCCGCGCACCGCCGGCTTTCTGGGCGCTCGGTACAATCCCATGTTTCTCTCGGAGAAATCGACCCCGGAGAACCTGCGGCGGCTGGAGAGTATCACCGAATTGGATCACGCCGAACGCGCCGATTTGCGAGATCTGCTGTCCCAACGGTTTGCCCGCGGACGCGAAGCCGGCAGTGCCCTCGGCAGCCACAACATGGCCTATCAGCGCGTGCGCGGCCTGATGGCCAGCGAGCGGCTGTTCAATATCGAAAAAGAGCCGCAGAACATGCGCGACGCCTACGGTCCCACAATGTTCGGCGAGCAGTGCCTGATCGCACGCCGCCTGGTCGAGGCGGGCACGCCGTTTGTCAGCGTGGCCCGCGCCTGGTGGGACAGCCACGGAGAAAACTTCGAGACGCACCTGGAGCTGGTCACGGAGTTGGATCACGTGCTCTCGACCTTGCTCAACGATTTGCAAAGCCGCGGATTACTACAAGATACATTGGTCATCACGCTCTCCGAGTTCGGTCGCACGCCCACGATTAATCAGGCCCTGGGGCGCGATCATTTCGCGAGGGCCTGGAGCGCCTCTCTCAGCGGTTGCGGAATTAAGGGGGGCGCTTGCTACGGCAAGACCGACGAAGATGGCCAGCACGTGGCCGACGGCCAGATCGGGGCCGCGGAACTGTTCGCCACAATTTTCCAAGCCGTCGGAATCGATCATCAGAAGGAATACCACGTGGGCGCTCGGCCAATTCCGCTGACCGACCCCGGCACGAAACCGGTGCGCGAAGTGCTGGCGTGAAGCGGTGAAAACAGACTATTTAGCCGAGGCCGTAAACAATGTCGCCCGATCCGTCGAACTTGAAAATCGCGAAGGAGATCGGCTTCCCCGGCATTGCCTTCGGCCTGGCCCGCGTTCCAAACTCGCAGCAGGTTTACTACGGTGCGGCCGATGGCAAGGTCTATACGGCCGATTTCGCCGAGGAGAAGCCCAAGCCGGAGGAGCTGCTGGGCCATGCGAGTTACGTCACCGGCGTGGCCTTGGCCGGCGAGCAACTCGTTAGCGGCGGGTACGATTGCCGCCTGATCTGGTGGGACAGAGAGAACCGCACCGTGCAGCGATCGGTCGAGAATGCCCACGCCAAGTGGATTCGCGATGTGCAAGCCTCGCCGGATGGCAAGCTCATCGCCAGCGTGGCCGACGACATGATCTGCCGCCTGTGGGACGCCGAGAGCGGCGCGATGATCCGCGAGTTCCAAGGCCACAAGCCGGAAACGCCCGATCATTATCCTTCCATGTTGTATGCCTTGACTTTCTCGCGCGACGGCAAGCTGCTGGCCACGGGCGATAAGGTGGGGCACGTCGTGGTGTGGAATGTGGAGGATGGCGCGAAGCTGGCCGAGTTGGAAGCCCCCGGCATGTATACGTGGGACCCCAAGCAGCGGCGGCACTCGATCGGCGGAATCCGCTCGTTAGCCTTCTCGCCCGATGCGCGACTGCTGGCGGTGGGCGGCATGGACAAGGTCGGCAACATCGACCATCCGGATGCCACGGCCCGCCTGGAGGTTTTCGATTGGCAGAAGGGGGAGCAGACGCACGAACTGCACAGCGGCAAGGAGACCAAGGGGCTGATCGAGCGTCTGGCTTTCCATCCCGAGGGCGCGTGGCTGATGGGCGCCGGCGGCGGGTACAAGGGCTTCGTGATGTTCTTCGACCTGGAGAAGAAACAGGTCATCAAGGACGATGCCGCGCCGCTGCGCGTGCATGGCCTGGCGATGAACGAAACCGGCGATCAGGTGTTTGCCGCCGGCCACGGAAAAGTGTTGCTGTGGACGATGTAGCCCATAAAGCCGCGACCGGTGGTCGCGGTGCATTGCCGCGTGCGGTCCACGCGGAGCGGACCGCGACCACCGGTCGCGGTTTATGAATTCTCAACTCAGCGCCGGTCTCCCCCGCACGTCTTTCACCACGCGCCAGGCGAGGCCGCACTTCTCCATCAGCCAGATGGCCCAGTAGGTCACGTCTACCTCGTACCAGCGATGCCCGTGCCGGGCCATGCGTTGGTAGGCGTGATGGTTGTTGTGCCAGCCTTCGCCGAAGGCCAGCAGGCCTACCCACCAGCAGTTGCGGCTGTCGTCGGTTGTTTCGTAGTTGCGATAGCCCCAGATGTGACTGGCGGAGTTCACGAGCCAAGTGACGTGCAGCAGGAACACCATCCGCGCAAAGACGCCCCACACCAGCAGCGACCAGCCGGTGTACGCGTCCCAGCCGAAATAGCCGATGGAGAACAGCGCGGCAGCCACGACGAACGGCCAGAAGATGAACGACTTATCCAGGAATCGCATCACCGGATCTCTGTTGAGATCGGGTGCGTAACGGGCAATCAATTCCCGGCTTTTCTGAGAGCCGCGGTCCGGGGCTAGCCACAGCATGTGGCTCCACCAGGCGCCGTCGCGTGGGGTATGCGGATCGTGCTCGGTATCGCTGAACACGTGATGCTTGCGATGCACGGCCACCCACATCAGGGCCGGTCCTTCGCCCGCCAGGCCGCCCAGCCAGGCAAAAAACCATTTCACCGGACGCCAGGTCTGAAAGCTGCCGTGCGTGAGCAGGCGATGGAACCCCAGGCAAATTCCCAAGCTCCCGGTCAGCCAGTAAAGGAACAGCGCCACGCCGAGTCCCTTCCAGGTGAAGAAGAATGGGGCGGCCAGCGCTCCCACATGCAGCAAGCCCAGCCACAGCACGACTGGCCAATCCAGCGGCTTTTTCCAGACGTGGGCCGGCTTGGCCCGCGGTTCAGAGTCGGATTTCTGAGGTTCCGCTATGGCAAGGGCGCGAGACTCCTCCCGTTTGGAATTGCGGCGATTGCGGAGCTTGCTCGAATGCTTCGATTGATGCTTGCGACGCGGGTTGCGTGCGGGGGACAGATCGGTGGACACGGGGAACTCCAAGGTTGCAGAACTCAGCCAGCATTACACCTCTGCGGGATTGTAGAAGAACCCGCCGAAACCAGTGTCATCGGAGCGTCCGGGCTTTGTAAAAGATGCGTCAAACCGGAAGCCAAAGCGCCGTCGAGGGGCAGCGATCCCCCCCGAGAAAGGCGGCAGCCCGCGGCATTTGCTTGGCGGGCGACTCTCGGCCTAGTATGTTGCTCTAACACGATTCCTGCCGCTGTCAGTGCCACCGCGTCATGCCCGAGTCCAACGACGATCCCGTGCTGGTGAGCTCGCGCCGCGAGGGGCTGGTGGTGCTCGTGCTGTGGATCACC
>JBGTDH010001002.1:0-1982 GCA_041748435.1 Pirellulales bacterium | reverse complement strand
AACTTCTCGGGCAACACTTTGATCGCCACTTCGCGGTCCAGATACAGGTCCGTGGCGCGATAGATGACCCCCATGCCGCCGCGGGCAAGTTCTTCTCGCAGCGCATAGCGGTCCGACGACGACAAGAGCGTCAACGAAGGGGCCATCACGGTTTGGAGATTACTTTCGTCGGACATCGACAGCTCGCGAAAACTCCGCACGTTCTCCAGCAGCGCGCCGCGGAACTCGAACCTGAAGTCTCTGGACTATACCCACCCGCTTCCCGCGCGAACAGCAACCCACGGATTCTGAGAGTTTTGGATGAATCGGCAAATCTGACCGCGTGCTGATCGTGGCCACTTCGGTCTGGACTTTCCGGCGCAGGACTGCCTAAGATGATGTGGCCTACCTTCTGGTCCCACGGATGAACCACGCCTGATGTTAACGACGACTTTTCTGCACGACTCGCGCACGCTGACGCTGGCGGGTCAACCGGCCCGCAAGTGTCCGGACGAGATTCTGCATCGCTACGAGGGGCTGATCGACGAGCAGCGTTTGAGTTGGACGGCCCATCACAAACTGTTGCGAATGCTGGGCTCCGGCGGTCAGGGCGTGGTCTTCTTAAGCGAGCGGCGCGGCGCCGATGGCTTCACGCTCCCGGTGGCGCTAAAGATCTTTTCGCCCGAGCGGTACGAGGACTCGCGATCCTACGACTATGCCATGGCTCGCATTGCCCGCATCGCCGCCCGCGTGGCGCAAATTCAGCAAGACAACTTGCTGGACGTGCATAACTTCGTCGATCGCAACCGCATCCGCATGATGGAAATGGAGTGGGTCGACGGCTACGATCTGGATCGCCTGCTTACGCCCGCCACGCTGGAGTGGGTGCGGGCGCGCGTGAGCGTGCGGCGGTGGGAGTATCTCAACAACGTGATCGTGACCGGTGGGCCGGTGCAGCCGCGGCTCAAGCCGGGCATTGCCATTGCCATTGTGCGTGAATGCCTGGCAGCCCTGGCGGCCCTGCATCGGGAGGGCATCGTGCATGGCGATATCAAGCCTTCCAACATCATGGTCAAGCGGACGGGCAACGCCAAGATCATCGACATTGGTTCCGCCTTCGATCTGGACGATGCGCCGGCCAAGCGCACCTGCACGCCGGCGTACGCGGCGCCGGAAGTTCTGGAATCGTGCGACCTGACGCCGCGCTCCGACTTGGCCAGCCTGGGCTACGTGCTGATCGAGATCCTGTCCGGGGCGCCGCCGTTTGCAAATCTGCACACGTATCGCGAGTTGCTGGAGGCAAAGTTCACGCTGGTGCAGCGGCTGCCGCAGATTCTGCCCGAGGAAGTGGTCGTCAACGAGCTGCTGATGAATTTTTGCCGCGGCCTGGTTGCTCCCGATCCCATGCGGCGCTTCCCCAGCGCCGAAGCGGCCGACATGGTGAAGGAAGGGGCCGCTAGTTTCCATCGCCAGCTCGTCAAAGGCGACCTCGCCAGCGAATACGAGAACGAAATCCGCCTCTGGCTGGAAGAGCTAGAGTAGGCCACTCGTAGTTCCCATCTTTCACCCTCAATTTATAACCCACGACCGGACACGCAGGGTTATCGATGGAGGGTTATATATTCAAGGATCCTGCCCGCTCGCATGCATCAGGGTCGGGTCGTTAGAATAGGACCAGACGAGAAATGCACAGCCTTGCGAGTGATTCGAGAAGCACATGGCAGAGGATTACTACCAGACACTCGGCGTGAAGCGGGATGCTACGCCGGACGATATCCAGAAGGCCTATCGCGACCTGGCCCGCAAGCATCATCCGGACCTCAACCCGGACGATAAGAACGCCAAGAAGAAGTTTCAGCAGGTCCAGGCCGCGTTCGATGTGCTGAACGACCCGCAGAAGCGTGCCATGTACGATCGATACGGCAGCTCGTTTGAAGAGATGGCCTCCGGCGGCGGTCCGCGGCGGAGCGGCGGGGCACGCGGCACGCGAACGGGCGGGGGAC
>JBGTDH010001001.1:0-5932 GCA_041748435.1 Pirellulales bacterium | reverse complement strand
GGCGGATGCGATACAGGCTGCGATAGAAACGCTGATCCAACACGGCAAGGCTCCTTTCCTCAGGCGGCTAAATCCTTGAGCTCCTGGAAGGCCCGCAGCGTTTGACTGTCGCGCCATTGCTCCTCAGCCCGATATTCCCGCTCGGCATCGTGAAAGATGATCTCGCTGCCGCGGGGATGAAATTCGAACGGCACATGCACCAGGCCATCCAGGCACTTCTTGATGCGCGGCTGCACTTCCGGGGGGGCAAACAGCAGCAGGAATCCGCCGCCGCCGGCCCCCAGCAACTTGCCTCCCACGGCGCCCGCGTGCAGCGCCTGACTGTAGATCTGATCGATGGCCGGATTGGAGACTTGCTTACTGAGGCTGCTCTTGGCCAGCCAGGCGGCGTGCAGAAGCTTGCCAAAGTCGTCCAGCGGGCCGTCGCCGGAGAGAATCGCCAGTCCCTCCTCGACGAGTTGCGCCAGATACTCCAATTGTCCGCGACGATTATGCAACACGTGGACATAGCTGGCTGCCACATCGGACGCGGTGCGGCGAATGCCCGTGTAGAACAACATCAGATGTTGCGAGAGGGCAGCCGTTCGCGCGGGCGAAAGCTCCAGCGGCCGCACGTGCATTTGGCCATCGGTAGCAAACTCGATGTGGTTGAGTCCCCCGTGGGCGGCCATCAACTGATCCTGGCAGCCCACGGTCTCTTGCAACACGTCTTGTTCCAGGTGAATGCTCTGGGCGGCCAGTTGGGCCGGATCGGCCGTTTCACCGCGCAGCGCGTGCAACGCGTTCAGCAGTCCCACGGTGAACGCGGAGCTGGAGCCCATGCCGCTGCGGGCCGGGAGATCGCCATCGTGGTGAATTTCCAGTCCGCGTGTGAAGCCCAGGGTGCGCAGCGTTTCGCGAACTGCGGCGTGCTCGATCTGGTCGATTGACTGGCGGTCCTCAATCTTCGAGTACACGACGCGGAAGCGGTGCTCAAAGAACGGCGGCAGATACCGGCAGGTGAGGTAGCAGAACTTGTCGATGGTGCCGGCAAGCACGGCGCCGCCGCGCTCGCGAAACCAGGCCGGGTAATCGGTGCCGCCTCCCAGGAACGAGACGCGATACGGCGTGCGGCTGATAATCATTGGCAATCCTTTGCCGGGGAAGCATGGCGGCATCCACCGCCAGTCGAGCGGCAATATAGGACCGCCGCAACGCGCTTGGCAAGACGAATCGCACACATGCTAATTCCGCGACCAAAGTCTAATTGTGTGATCAACCGCTTGCGGCTTAGCGGCGTCCGCTCCCCTCACCATACAGCAACAGACGTAAAGCAAAAGACGTAAAGTATTGCCTATGAATTGGTTAGGCATTCATGGCATCCGCCCTGGCTCCAGCACCAGGATCATTATTGTTCATGTTTCTGCGCCTTAACAGAACCTACGTGCTTGACGGTGAGGCCGTGTGTGCCTAATCTAATATGCTCTTATCCAATTCTATTCTCTCGCTGCATCTGGTTTTGTCATTCGGCGGTTGTGGGGGCCGCGCGCGTATGCACATCAAGTCGTTGAAGGTCTATTGCGATATAGTTCGCCACCGAAGCTTCTCCCGAGCTGCGGAAGAGAACGACATTTCCCAATCGGGAGCTAGCCAGGTCGTGCATCAACTCGAGCAGCGCTTGAGCGTGAAGCTGATCGATCGCTCCAAGCGCCCCTTCGTACTCACGCCGGAAGGCGAAATCTACTATGACGGCTGCCGCGCCCTGGTCGAGCGGTACGGCGCCTTGGAGGACAAAATTCGCACGCTGCACGAAGAAGTCGTGGGACGCGTGCGCGTGGCGTCGATTTATTCCGTCGGCCTGCATCACATGAGCCGCTACGTGCAGGACTTCTTGAGCAAGTATCCCAAGGCAAACGTGCGTCTGGAGTATTTGCATCCCCATCGCGTGTACGACGCCATTGAGAACGACAAAGCAGAGTTGGGGCTGGTGAGCTATCCCCGCGCCAGCCGCACGCTGTGCGCCATCGAGTGGCGGGACGAGCCCATGGTCCTGGTCTGCGCCCCCACGCATCGCCTGGCCCAAAGACCGATGATCGCCTTCAGCGAGCTGGAGAGCGAGCGGCTGGTCGGGTTCGACGAAGACCTTACGATTCGTCACGAGATCGACCGCGTGCTGGGCCTGCACGGCGTCGAGCCGCAGGTGGTGATGGAGTTCGACAACATCGAGACCATCAAGCGAGCTATCGAGATTGACGCCGGCGTGAGCCTGTTGCCCGAGCCCACCGTCCTACGTGAAGTGGCCGCCGGCACGCTCTGCACCGTGCGGCTGGAGACCGATGAGCTAGTCCGCCCGTTGGGCATTATTCATCGTCGCGGCAAGGAGCTCACCAGCACGGCCCGCAAGTTTATTGATCTACTGCAGAAAGAAGCCAGCACGGAAGACTGGTCTGGCAACCGCTCGGATGCGAACACCTCCGCTCCCAACGGCAACGTCTACACCGACGGCCCGGACGAAGGGGAACTCGTGGCGGCCGGCGCATCGCTCTCGGATGTCCCGTCCCACGGGAACGGCGGAAATGGACACACCGCGCAGCCCCGCGCTGCCGGCGTGAAGGCACGGTGAACAGCATGCACGACAACCATAAAGCCGCGACCGGCCCCCATAAAGCCGCGACCGCTGGTCGCGGTCCGGAATATGGCCTCCCCGAGGCACAAGGGCTCTACGATCCCGCCTACGAGCACGATGCCTGCGGCGTGGGCTTTGTCGTCAATATCAATGGCGAGAAGTCGCACGATATCGTCCGCAAGGGGTTGGAGATTCTGATCAATCTCTCCCATCGCGGCGCCTGCGGCTGCGATCCCCTCACCGGCGATGGCGCGGGCATTTTGACGCAAATTCCGCATCCGTTCTTCGCGGCTAAGGCCCACGAGCTGGGCTTCGATCTCCCTTCGCCGGGCGATTACGGCATCGGTCTCTGTTTCCTGCCGCGTGATGAAGCCGAGCGGCGGCATTGCGAACAGCGGTTCGAAGCCATCACGGCAGAAGAGGGGCAGCGTTTCCTCGGCTGGCGCGACGTGCCGGTCAATAACGAAGATATCGGCTGGCTGGCCCGCAATTCGGAACCGGCCATCCGGCAAGCATTCGTGGCGCGCGGAGAGAAGACACCGCAGGATCTGCTGGAGTGGAAGCTGTACGTCATTCGCAAGCGGCTGGAGAAGGAAATTCGGGCTAGCGAGCTCGTGCAGAGGAAATTTTTCTATGTGCCGAGCTTCTCGACCCGCGTGGTGATCTATAAAGGCCTGATGGTCCCCTTCCAGGCGGAGCGGTTCTACAGCGATCTGGCCGACGAGCGGTTCGAGAGCGCCCTGGCCCTGGTGCATCAGCGGTACAGCACCAATACGTTCCCTTCGTGGCAGTTGGCTCACCCCTTCCGCTACCTGGCGCATAACGGAGAGATCAACACGCTGCGCGGGAACATCAATTGGATGCGTGCCCGCGAGAGCATGCTGGCCAGCGAGCGGTTTGGGGAAGACATCAAGAAGATCGTTCCCATCTGCATGCCGGGGGCCAGCGATTCGGCCATCTTCGATAATGCCTTGGAGCTGCTGGTTGTCACCGGCCGCTCGTTGCCGGAAGCCATGAGCATGCTCATTCCCGAGCCGTGGGCCGGGCACGAGAGCATGTCGGATGAGAAGAAGGCCTACTACGAATATCAGGCTTGCCTGATGGAGCCGTGGGACGGCCCGGCTTCGATGGCCTTCACCGACGGCATCTCGATGGGCGCCGTGCTGGACCGCAACGGCCTGCGTCCCAGCCGCTACTGGGTTACCAGGAGCGGCATGGTGGTAATGGCCTCCGAGGCGGGCGTGCTGAACATTCCGCCGCAGGAAGTGGTGAAGAAAGGCCGCCTCCAGCCGGGGCGCATGTTCCTGGTCGATACCGCCCAGAAGCGAATCATCGCCGACGAAGAGATCAAGCACGGCCTGGCTGCCAAGCATCCGTATCGCCAATGGCTCAAAGAGAATCAGCTCACACTGGACGATCTGCCGGAGGTCCCCGGCGTGAACGGCCACGTCGACGAGCCGCTGGTCAAGCTGCAACGCACGTTCGGCTACACGCTGGAAGACCTGCGGATTATTCTGGGCCCGATGGCATCGGACGGCTACGAGCCGATCGGCTCGATGGGCAACGATACCCCGTTGGCCGTACTCTCGGACCGCCCGCAGTTGCTCTACAACTACTTCAAGCAGTTGTTCGCCCAGGTGACCAATCCGCCGCTCGACGCCATTCGCGAGGAGATCATCACCTCGATGATCTCCACGATTGGCTCCGAGGGCAACTTGCTCCAAGAGACCCCCGAGCAGTGCCGGCTGTTGCGGCTGGATCATCCGATTCTCAACAATCACGATCTGGAGCGGATCAAGGGGCTCTCGACCGACCGCCTCAAGAGCCGCACGCTCTCGACGCTGTTCCCTCGCGCGGCCGGCGCCGATGGCATGCGGCAACGCATGGAGGAGCTGCGTCGCGAGGTTTCACAAGCCATCGCGGAAGGCGTCTCGATCTTGATTCTCTCCGATCGCGGCGTCGATCAGGAGCTGATTCCCATCCCGTCGCTCCTGGCGGTCGGCGGCGTTCACAATCATCTGGTGCGCGAAGAGACACGCACGCGTTGCGGCCTGGTTGTCGAGACTGGCGAAGCTCGCGAGGTGCAGCACTTTGCCTTGCTCACCGGCTACGGCGCCGGCGCCGTGAACCCCTATCTGGCCTTTGCCACGTTGCGGCAGATGCAAGCCGAGGGGCTGTTCTCCGCCGAATACAGCTACGAAAAGCTGGAGAAGAACTACATCAAGGCTATCAACAAGGGCATCCTCAAGGTGATGTCCAAGATGGGCATCTCCACACAGCAGAGCTACCGCGGGGCACAAATCTTCGAAGCCGTGGGCCTCAACACCGCGTTCGTCGAAGACTACTTCACCTGGACCGCCAGCCGCATCGAAGGCGTGGGCATCGAAACCATCGCCGAGGAAGCCATTCGCCGTCACGAGCACGCCTACCCTCGCGCGCCGGTGCCGCAACTTTTGGATCTCGATGTCGGCGGGCAATATCAGTGGCGTCGCAAGGGCGAAGCGCACCTGATGAACCCCGAAGTTGTGGCCAAGCTGCAGCAGGCCACGCAAATCAACAGCCGCAGCGAGTTCAAGCAGTATATGAAGCTGATCGACGATCAGCAGCGGCAACTGCTCACACTCCGCGGGCTGCTGGAATTCAAGAAATGCGATGCTCCCGTGCCGCTCGAGGAAGTCGAGCCGGTGACGGACATCGTGAAGCGCTTCGCCACGGGCGCCATGTCTTACGGCTCCATCTCCAAGGAAGCCCACGAGACGCTAGCCATCGCCATGAACCGCATCGGCGGCAAGAGCAACACGGGCGAGGGTGGCGAAGACCCGGCCCGCTATACCAAGGACGAGAATGGCGACAATCGCTCCAGCGCCATCAAGCAAGTGGCCAGCGGCCGCTTTGGCGTAACGAGCGAGTATTTAGTCAGCGCCAAGGAGTTGCAAATCAAGATGGCCCAGGGCGCCAAGCCGGGCGAAGGCGGCCAGTTGCCCGGCCACAAGGTCGATCAGGAGATCGGCCGCATTCGCCACAGCACGCCGGGGGTGGGGCTGATTTCGCCGCCGCCGCATCACGATATCTATTCGATCGAAGATCTGGCGCAGCTCATCCACGATCTCAAGAACTCCAACCGCGACGCCCGCGTCAGCGTGAAGCTCGTGGCCGAGGTGGGCGTGGGCACGGTCGCCGCCGGCGTCTCCAAGGGCAAGAGCGATGTGGTGCTCATCTCCGGTTACGAAGGCGGCACGGGCGCCAGTCCGCAAACGTCGATCAAGCATGCCGGCCTGCCGTGGGAGTTGGGGTTGGCCGAAACGCACCAGGTGCTGGTGATGAACG
>JBGTDH010001000.1:0-2134 GCA_041748435.1 Pirellulales bacterium | reverse complement strand
GGCTAGCCACATCGCCAACGTCCGAGCGCCGCTAAGCTCGCGGGTTTTACCGGCCCCATGCAGGCTCTCCGGTTCCAGGCCGAAGACCTGGCACACGGCCTGCTCGATATCCGCCAGCTTCACCGCGCGGGCGTTGTGGCGAATGCGCTCCGCCAACGCCTCTTCCGCCATCGACAAACTAATCGGCTGCTCCAGCGCGTGGCTGGTGGCTTTGAGCGAGTTGATCGCCCCCGCCAACTCGCGGGCATGCGCCGTAAGGTGGGCCGCCACGTATTGTTCCACCCCGCTGGGAAGCGAGACGCGCAGCTTGGCGGAAAGCTGCCGCACGATGCCCAAACGCGTCTCGTAATCGGGGGGCTCCAGCGGACACTGCATTCCGCCGGCCAACCGCGTGAGCAATTCGGCTCCCAGGCCGTGCAATTCCGCCGGGGGACGATCGGCGGCCAGCACCACCTGCCGGCCATCCCGCAGCAGCGTGTCGACCGTGTGCAGCAGTTCTCCGATGGTGGCCTTCTTCCCGCACAGGAACTGCACATCGTCGATCAGGAGGGCATCGACACCGCGGTACTTGTTGCGAAACAGCGGCAGCCCTTTGCCGTTGAGGGCATCCAGAAAAAGCGTTGTGAACTGCTCGCTGGATAAGTACACCACATGCTTGCCCGGCCGGCCGCGCAAGCTGGACCAGATGCCTTCCAGCAGGTGCGTCTTGCCGATGCCGGTGGGACCGTGCAGGAACAAGGGGTTCAGGGCGCCGGGGCGATCGGCCACCATCTGGGCCGAGGTGTATGCCACGCGATTGGCGCGGCCGACCACAAAGGTCTCCAAGCGGCTGAACGGGCGGCGATTCGATTCGCCACGAGCGCGACCCTCGCTCACCGCAGGCGCGCCTTCGCCCGGCGGCGTGACATCGCAATCCGGCGGATGGGCCACACGCAACGGCAAGGTGTCTGCTTTCTGGTCGAGCGCTTCTTCCGCCGCCGGCGCGGCCGAGACTGCATCGCTTGCCTGTTGTGTATCGAACTCCAACGCAATCGGCTGGCCCAGGACGCGCGTACAGGCCAGGGTCATCTCCCGCCGCACATGCGTCCGCAGCCAGTCTCGCAGGAACGGGCTGGGCGATACCACGCGCAACCGTTCCGGCGTGAGGTCTAACTGTGTCTCCGCGCCGAACCAGAGCTCGTAGCGCGTGGGACCCAGCACTTCGGCCAAAGCGGCGCGTAGTGCCGCTACGATTTCCGTATCGTGACTGATCACTTCCTGCAATCCTACAAGCGCGCATCTCCATCATCCACAAGCCCCGCCGCGCCAAGGCGAGGGCTTGCTCCCGCCCTTCGTGAGCGAGCGCGAAATCGTTGAATAACAGAGAACACCGACCCCGGACGCCCCCGGCATCATAGCCCGAAGCGTTTGTCACCCGAGAGGTCCCGATTCTACGGCTGATAGCAGTGCTGTCAAACTCTGTCTCTCCCGGACTGGCCGCAGAGAGCTACTTAGCACATTCTTGGGGTCCACAACCTGTCCGGCATGAGCAGTTTAGGGCCACGGGCGACCGCAGAAAAAACTTTGCGCAACCCTCACACCGCGCGTGGAAAAACTGTCCTGCCGGTCGATGTTCCACATCGCCTAAACTCACAAGTCATTGTCTCGATTCAGCTTGTGGAAATAACGTGCGTGCGATCCCCGGTGAAGATCTATTGGATGAACAACGGTGCTGGCTCTGGATCCCCTGGTTCCAAACGTAGATCCAGCGAACTGCGCCTTGCTGAGCGAGAGCACGAGGATCAGACAGGAGCAGCAGGGGAACACGGATCCGCGCTGACAATGAAGCAGAAAAGGAAACGCGAAGCCGCAGAGGCGCAAGTCGCCAAGAGAAAGCACTATTCTCCCTCCTTCCGCCTTTGCGTCCTTGCGGCTTGGCGTCTCTGCGGTTGATTCTCTGTTCCGAGCGCTCACTCAGCCAGCGGCATAGGCAGAGCGAAGCGCAAGTCGCGAAGGTCGTTTGCACGACCTAGCGGATGTGCTCGGAGACGTCGGCATCGGCCCGTAACGGGCGAGCCGCATCTCACAGACCATTCACGACCCGATGAATTCCATCCTTCACGAACCGCTCGCCGAAATTGATCACGAGTCCGAG
>JBGTDH010000999.1:0-4038 GCA_041748435.1 Pirellulales bacterium | reverse complement strand
TAACCTTGGCGACCACAATGTCGTAGAAGACTCGGAAATCTCCTACGCGAAGCTCCCAGGGGGCAAGCGAGTTCTCGACCAGGTGTTTTCGGTTGCGAGTTGCTTTGTCCGGCTCGAAAGCTAACTGTGCATCGATCGCGTCCGCGACAATCTGTTGATCTCGCTTGCGGAGGCCCTCGCAGGTTCTCGATTGCACGCGGCGAAAGCTCGATCTCGAATCGGCCTGCCATCGACACCCTCGCGTTACTTCGGACCCAACTTTATCGGGCGCGGCGTGGTTTTGTCGACGCCAGTGCGCTGGCCCCAGGCAGTCCAATCGCGGGCCATTTGCTCGACGCGGTGCGGCTCCCGCGGGGCGAGATCGTTCGTCTCCGTGCGATCGGCGGCGATGTTGTACAACTCCCAGCGATCGACGACGTGGTCACGCACGAGTTTGTAATCGCCTTGACGCACCGCGCGGTTGCCCGACCAGTCCCAATACAAAGAAGCATGCGGCTCGCGGTCGCGGCCGCGAAAGATGGGCACAAGGCTCTTCCCCTCGACCGGCAGCAGCGGCTGCTCTTTGAACGTGGTGGGATACTCGACGCCCGCCAACTCCAGGCACGTGGGCAGCAGATCGATGATGTGCCCGACCTGATTGGTGATCGTGCCTGGCTGAATGCTCTTGGGCCAATGCACTACGAGCGGCGTGGAAATGCCCCCTTCATGCACCCAGGCTTTGAACCGACGCAGCGGCGTGGTCTGAGCATAACCCCAGCCCGCGCCGCAAGAGACATAATGCTCCTTGGGTCCGGGGATGTTGGTGATGTCGTCGCCGCCGGCCTGTTCCGCACAGCCGCCGTTGTCCGAAAGAAACATTACGACGGTGTTGTCGGCCACGCCCGCCTCCGAGAGCGTCTTTAGAATGCGGCCGACGTTCTGGTCGATGCAGTCGATCATGGCGGCGTAGACCTCCATCAGCGAAGCCTGCCACGCCTTGTTCTGTTCCTCAACCCACGGCCGCGCTTCCGGCTCGCGCGGCGGCAACGGCCAGGCGGAATCGATCAGCCCCAGCGCCAACTGCCGCTGATGGCGCTCTAAACGCAACGCGTCCCAACCACCTGAATATCGCCCCCGATAACGGGCAATGTCCTGCGGCTTGGCGTGCATCGGCGAATGCGCGGCCGTGTTGCACACGTGCGAGAAGAACGGCTGGCCGGCGGCGGCGTATTGGCGGATATGGCGAATGGCGTGATCGGTTAGTGCGTCGGTGGCGTAGAAATCGTCCGGGAACTCTGTCACGCGCTCCGCGTTGTGCCCCCACACGCGCAGCCGGCCCCCTTCGAACTCCGGATCGCGCTGGGCGGGATTGAACTGATTGCAGCAGCCGTCAAGCAATCCGTAATACTCCTCGAACCCGCGATCGATGGGCCGATGCGGCGCCGTGCGTCCCAGATGCCACTTACCGCTGAGAACGGTGCGATAGCCGGCCGTCTGCAGCACCTCGCCGATCGTGACCATCTGCCGGTTGAGCACCGGCCCACCGCCGGCATCCCGTCGCGGGAACAGTCCGGTCAGCACGCTGGCGCGCGTGAGATGACAGATGGCATTATTGTAGAACTGCTTGAACCGCAGCCCCTGTGCCGCCAGTCGATCGATGTGCGGCGTGCGAATCTCGCTGCCGTAGCACCCCAGATCAGAGAAGCCCACATCATCGACGAGAATCAGCACAATGTTGGGCCGGTGCTGCTGAGCATCGGCCAGCGAAACGACCGACGTCAGGGCCATGAAACTCGTGACCAGGCGAAGCATGGGATTTTGGCTCCTGGAAAGCGCAGCGTATAATGGTGATGTTTGAGGTGTCAGCATACCCTGTCCCCTTGACGGCTTCATCTGGATTGCCTTGTATCATCCATCAACGGGAGTAGATCGTGTTGAGCCGAGAAACCCTGGAAGCCTACCGACGCATGACTCCGGGCGAGCGTCTGTCGCTCACGATGCAAGCGATGCGGGAATCAATGCCGTACTTGCTGGCCGGACCGCCCGAAGTGGTCGATCGGCGGTTCGAGCTGATTCGCCGCGAGAACGACGCCCGCAACCGTGCCATGCTCGAGCATCTGGCAAAAGCCGAGGGATGGCATGGAGAGTCTTGATCACGCAGCGCGTCGATTCATTGGCTTGTTCGAGGAACTTTCGATTCCCTACGCGGTCATGGGTGGGTTTGCCGTCCGGATGTACGCCCTTCCGCGCCCCACCTTCGATGTCGATTTTACGGTCGCAGTTTCTCGCGACGGCCTGGCGAGCCTCTATGATGCGGCCGAACGTGACGGATTTACCGTCCCCGCCGCTCAGGCGGCTGGATGGGTGGATTTCGTGCGGGGGCTGCCGGTCGTGAAGTTCCAGTGGTTTGTGGGGCAGCGTGCCATCGATATCGACGTCTTTCTGGCCGAGTCGCCCTACCAAAGGGAAGTCATGGCGCGGCGACAGCTTCACGAGATGGACGGCTGGAAGGCTTGGTTTGTCACGCCAGAGGATCTGATCCTGCTAAAGCTCCTTGCTAGCCGGCCCAAGGATCTCGTCGATGTGGCGGACCTCCTCTTCGTGCAAGGAAGTTTGGATGAAAACTATTTGCGGAACTGGGCCGCACATATTCAAGTGACGGAAGCGCTAAATCGCGCGCTGGAGAGCCGAGCACCTTAGTGCCCAACGAGCTCAATTCTGACTGAAGTCCGGCGGGAACTTCAGGCGGCCGCTGGTGCCGGTGGTCCCGCTTGCGAGTTGCTCGATCAAGGCAGCCGCCCGGCGATCGACGTTGCTTTCCGCCAGCATGCGGGCTTTGAAAGGTATGTCGAAGTCCAGCGTGTAGGCCACCAGATCGGTCAGCGTTCCCAGCGGAATGTCCATCGCCAGCAGCTTCTCCAGTTGCTCCTGTCCTTGCACCAGGCGGCTGACCTTCTCCCGGAAGGCCGCCAACAGACGCGACCGTAATTGCTCCCGCGGAGCCTGGTTCGCTAAAGGATAGACTTCGTCCAGCAGGTGCGCTTCCGCTTCTCGATACAGTCGCTCCCGCGGCAACTCGCGAAAGAGCGTCACGCGCCGCACGCCCAGCAGCAACAGATTGAACCGACCATCGGGCATGCGTTCGTGCGTGGCAATCCGACCCAGGCAAGCCACGGGGTGCAGCGGAGGATGCCCCTCGTTATGGTCTTCCCAGCCCGGCTCCAGCACCGCCATCGCGAGGAGCTTGTCGGAGGCCAGTGCGTCTTCCGTCATCTCGCGATAGCGCGGCTCGAAGATGTGCAGCGGCTGGATGACATGCGGAAACATCACCAGGTTGGGCAGCGGAAACAGCCGCACCCGTCCGGAGAATTGCTCATCGTCGAACAGAACTTCTTCGGACATGCGTTGCTTTTACGTCCGCAATAGAGGGCGCTGCCGGCGGGAATACTCCACAGCATAGAAGGATGCTCGGGCAGCACAACAAAAAAAACCGCCTGGCAGCAGGGTCGTGAAGACTGCCAGGCGAAAGCGGAGAATTGTAGGGTGCGGGTCGATTTCCAACTCCCGCCGCCGGCATCGTTGAAGCGGGTCCGGGCAGCGGAGGCTGCGGCCCGCCGAAGTAGACGGCGCCGCCAAAGTGATTCGTTCATCTAGCTTAATGCATCTCGCGGCCACAAACCACGCTCTTCGTCTTGCACTAGCGGGAGCCACCTTTGCGATTCAACTCCTGCAACAGCCGGGCGTGGTTGGCGCGGGCGAGGGCGACGCTGGGATGTGACTTTCCCAGCGCGGCGGTGAACAAGGCAATGGCCCGCTCGAACAGCGGCGCGGCGCCGGCAAGCGCGCCTTGTTGCTTGTGGAGCACGGCGAGGTTATGAACCGTCACGGCCACGTCCGGGTGGTCTTGGCCCAAGACCCTTTCTTTGATCGCCAGGGCGCGGCGATAGAGCCGCTCGGCCTCGGCGGGATTGTCTCGCGCCTGGTGGATCGCCGCCAGATTGTTCAACGTCACCGCGACCTCGGCGTGTTCGGGGCCGTACTCGCGTTCGAAGATGGCCA
>JBGTDH010000998.1:0-1935 GCA_041748435.1 Pirellulales bacterium | reverse complement strand
GAATCGGCGATCGATTCCCATCATCTCTGGACCATCGACGTGCAAGCGTCGAGCCACGCGGCATCGTGTGACGCCGCCATCCTAGAACTTGGGAGCATGCATCCAATGTCCGAACCTAGCGCAGCCGCATCCGAAGGGCTGGCGCTCCACATTGACTCACTGGAACGGGACTGTCACGCGTTGACGCAGGCACTGGCACAAGGCCGTCGCGTGCGGCTGGCGCTGACGCTGGCCGTCGTGGCTTTTCTGTGTGTCGGCGCCCTGGCGTTCTATCGCCTGGGGTCGCGGGTCAAGAGCAAGCAAAACGTCGACCGCCTGGTGGCGCTGGCAGAAGAACGGCTCGCGCAGCGATCGGATCATCTCATGAAGGAGGTGCAACTTCTGGTCGATCAGACCACGCCCGTGCTCACGCAAGCGTTCTACCACCAAGCCAAGCAGGATCTGCCCAAGTATCTGGCCGGCATGGAACAGCAACGGGACTTGCTGGTCGATAACTTGCAGCGCGATCTGCGGCACCGGTTCGAGGAACACCACCACACCAGCGTGGCCAACTTCGAGCAGATTCTGGCCAAGGAGTTCCCCGCCACCCAGGATAAAGAACTGCACGCTCGCATGATGGGCAATATCGAGCTGGCATTTGTCAATCTGGCGCAAAAATATTACTTCGATCAGTTCCGGGACAAGATGAACGGCATGTACGACACGCTGGATCGCTTCCCGATGGCGGAAGTGCCCAAGGCAGGAGACGCGCCGCTGGAAGATCAGGTCGTGGTGGCGCTGGTCGACCTGATGACGCTGAAAATCACGGAGAACAGCCCCCCGGCGATCGTGCAAGTGGGCCGCCTCTCCGACTAATTCCGTTCCGCTCCCATCCGTACAAGACCATCCACCTCATCCGATTCGGAAATCATTGATGCCAACAACTCAAACATCCGCCAGCAGCTCCGCGTCGGCCCAACAACGGCTGGAACGATTGCGGCAAGAACTGATTCAACAGCACGCTCGCTCGCAACACGCCACCCTGATCACGGCCGGTATTGGCGCCGTGTCTTTGGTGCTGTTGGGCGGCTATTTCTATTACGCCTATGCCCAACTGGCCGAGTTCACCGAGCCCAAGCAGATGGTCGATGTGGCGCAGGGCATGCTGGAAGACAACTTGCCCGAGGCGCGGCAGGCGCTGGAGAAGGAAATCGTTAAGCAAGCGCCCGTGTGGGCAGAGAAGCTCAGCCAGCAAGCGCAGCAAGGCTTGCCGGTGGCCCGCAAGAAACTGGAGGAGTATGCCCTCACCCAGGCCGAGGCGAAGTTCAAAGAGACCAAACTGCTCACCGAGGAACAGTTCCGGGAATTCCTGGGGGATCACCGGGCGCTGCTGGAGGCCGGCTTCAAGGATCTGGCCAACAACTCGAAACTGGCCGACGACACCCTGGCAGACTTCGAGGAAGCTCTTAATGCGACTTTGAAGGAAGATCTCAAGACGCAGTCGGCCGTGTACCTGGAGACGCTCAACAACCTGCACGACAAAGTCAAACGCCTGGAGTTGGGCCAGAAGCTCTCCCAGGAGGAGCAGTTGGAACGCCGCATTGTGATGCTCTGCCGCCGAATGCAGACCATTCATACGGGCACGGGGGTCGAACCCCCGGCGCCGCGCTTCGGCACCGATTGAGTAGCACCGACTTCAGGCGGCCGAACTATCTCAGGGCGAGCCGCGACCAACGCCGGCGCCCTTGAGCACGGCCTCGCGAATCGTGGCGGCATCGTCGAGCTGGTAGCGATAGGCGATCAGCTTGTCGTTTACGTCGCCGCGGGCCTCCGGCCGTCCGCTGCGCACGAAAACGTTCTGACGCTCGATCAGGCGGCCGGGATCGGGAGAGTCGCCGTAGGCACAGAGCGTGGGCTGCCGCACGTCTTCAAAGTAGTTGCCTTCCACAATCACGG
>JBGTDH010000997.1:0-6347 GCA_041748435.1 Pirellulales bacterium | reverse complement strand
CCAACCCGTGAGCATTGGCCCGGGCATCACGGCGGCCGGTCCGGACGCGCCGCCGCTGCGGCAGGGGATCGACGAAGCCCGCCGGCTAGGCGGCAAGGTCATCTGGGCGCACAACATGTACGGGTTCGAAGATATTCCCAGTTGGCTCACCGGGCGCGTGCATGCCAACAACATTTTCGATGGCGGCACGCACGGCAGCTACAAGGAGAGCTTCTATCGCTACTTGAACATCGGCCTTAAGGTCCCGTTCTCGACCGGGACGGATTGGTTCATCTACGATTTCTCCCGCGTGTATGCGATGACCGACAAGCCCGTCACGCCGCGCGGCTGGCTGGACCTGCTGGCCGCGGGCAAGACGTACATCACCAATGGCCCGCTCTTGGAGTTCACGGTCGAGGGCCAGCCGCTGGGGAGCACGCTCGATCTGGAACAGCCGCGCGAAGTTGTGATCAAAGGCCGTGCGGTCGGCAGAGTAGACTTTCAGCGTATGGAGCTGGTTCGCAACGGCGAGGCGATCGCCACGATCAACAGCCGTGCCGAGGGCCGGCACTTCGCGGCCGAGCTCGATCAGAAGCTTCGCATTGATGCTCCCTGCTGGCTGGCGCTGCGCACTCCGCCGCCACCCGTGGCCAACGATGCCACGCTGCAGGCCCCCGTGCTGGAGAATGAGTACGGCGGCGCACTGTTCGCCCACACCAGCCCCCTCTATGTGCGCTTCGCCGGCCGCGGCGTCTTCGATCGCGCCACCTGCGAGAAGCTCCTCTCCGAGATGCGGCACAACGTGCAAGAGATCAAGCGGCAGGCCGTATTCGACAACGAGCAACAGCGCCGGCAAGTGCTGGCCGTGCATGAAGAGGGGATCGAGCTCTTGCAGCAGCGGCTGCGCGAAGCGGAGTAAAGCGCCATGTTCATCTTTTGGTCGGGCGCGGGCTGGATTGTTCCCGCGGGAACTTTCGGCAGTTCGTTGGTCTCGGAGATCGTGTGGGAAACGGCAACCAGGAATGACCAATATTACCAGGAGCATGGCTTGCCCCTGGCGCTGGCCCTGTGGATCAGCGCCACGATCGCCGCCATCGTGTTTTGCAGAAACTACTTGTTGCCGGCGGGAGAGCGCTTTGACGAGGACCCGCCGCCCCGGCCAGGCTGGATGACTCATTCATTCATGTTCATCAACATCGGCGTCTGGGGTCTGGGGCTTTTCGTGGCCGGGATCGTGGCACTACTGCAACTCGGCGTCTAGACAATGTCGAGCGCGTACAGACTCATAGAGCGTCCGGGTTGTCTTCGACCTCCCGCCGATACTCTGCGATCGATTTCTCCCACTAATCGATCAGCGGATCGTCCTGGAACATTCCGGCGAACTCCAACCAGAGATGCGGCGGCTCCAATTCCACCGAGACCAGCTCGGCGCCCTGCCGCAGCCGGGCCTCGCATTGTTCCCGCAGCATTGCGATCACGTCGCCATCGGCGCCCACAGTCAGCAGAATCGCGTGCATGGTTGGGCTGTATACCATTCACGGCGTGGAAATCCAAACACCCATCGCGTGTGGCCTCGCCGCCTGTTAAAGTCGAAGGCGTCTGCAACACACCGCGACTCTTGCAAAGGCCGCCGATCATGAGCAGGGTTCGTTTCGCACGTGGGCTGGCTCTGGCCGGCGCGATGGTTCTGCCGATGACTTCTTCCCTCGCCGCTGCCGCGGAAAAATACACCAATGTTGTGCTGGCCGTGCATGGCGGCACCGGCATGGCCAAGGCCGAGATGACGCCCGAGCGCGAGAAAGCGTTGCGGGCCGATTTGGAGAAGTCGCTACAGGCGGGTTACAAGCGATTGCTTCAGACGAATGCCACGAGCCTGGATGCCGTGGAAGCCGCCATTCGCGTGTTGGAAGATTCGCCCTTGTTCAACGCCGGCAAGGGGGCCGTCTTCACGCATGATGGCAAGAACGAACTGGACGCCTCGATCATGGAAGGCCGCACGCTCAAGGCTGGCGCCGTGGCCGGTGTCACGCGCATCAAGAATCCCATCACCGCCGCGCGGGCCGTCATGGAGCGTTCCAAGCACGTGATGCTCATCGGCGAAGGGGCCGATGTGTTCGCCCGCGAAATGGGCCTGGAAAGAGTCGATCCGTCTTACTTTCACACCGACGAGCGTCGACAGCAATTACAGAAGATCCTCGACGAGGAGAAGTCGAAGGATAAGCAATCCAGCATCGCCCCGCCGCCGCGGGAATGGAGCACCGTGGGCGCAGTCGCGGTGGATGGCGCGGGCAACCTGGCGGCTGGCACTTCCACCGGCGGCATGACCAACAAGCGGTTCGGCCGCGTGGGCGACAGCCCCATCATCGGCGCCGGCACGTATGCAGACAACGACAGTTGCGCCGTCTCTTGCACGGGACACGGCGAGTATTTCATTCGCTACGCCGTCGCCCATTCCATCGCCGCGCTCGTCAAGTACAAAGGCTACCCCGTCGACAAGGCCGCCGCGGAAGTCATCAACCAGACCCTGGAAAAAGCCGGCGGCGAAGGCGCCGCCATCGTGCTCGACCGCCACAAGAACTTTGCCCCGGCACGCAACTCGGAGGGCCTCTACCGCGGCTGGATTACCACCGACGGGAAAATGGGAGTGAAGTTGTATGAGGATTAGTCCGTAGTCAGTTGTGCGTGGTCCGTCGCGACTTGCAAGCACTTCACACCTACTGACGACTGACCACTAACCACTAACAACTGACAACTGACCATGTACCTTTTCGAAAACCCCGTCTTGCAGCGCGAGCTGCTGGTAAACCTCCGCATGAAGCGGGCGTTTGTGCTGTTGTTCTTTTACAACCTGTTCCTGGGGGCGATGATCTATTTCGCCTGGCCGCAGGACAAGCATATCGATGTGACCAATCCCGCGGCGGCCCGCAAGCTGGTCGATATTTTCTTTCAAGGGCAATTCCTGCTGGCCTCGATGATGGCCCCCAGTTTTGCGGCCGCCACCATCACCGGCGAGAAGGAACGCAAGACCTACGAGATGCTGCTGGCCAGCCCGCTGAAGCCGGGGGCGATTGTGCTGGGCAAACTGCTGGCGTCTTTGGCTCACCTGGCGCTGCTCATTTTCTCTTCGCTGCCCATCGTGCTGCTGTGCCTGCCGTTGGGGGGCACGTCGCTGTATGAAGTGCTCACCGTGTACTTCGCCCTGATCTTGATGACGGCCACGTTCGGCGTCATCAGCCTGGCGTGCAGCAGCTACTTTCGCCGCACCTCGGCTTCGCTCGTTGTGTCCTATCTGGTGATCCTGCCGCTGGCGCTCACCTGGCTCTGGTTCTGGTCGATGTTCGAGCAGGCGGGCGCGTTCCGTCTAGTGGTGGCGCTGACCGTTCTCCCGGCTGGCTGCGTGATGGTGTGGTTCGTACTGGGGCAAGCCACCAGCCATCGCTTGCTGCATCCGCCCGATGTCGGCAGCGAAGGCAAGGACGTGATCGACGAACAGATCGAGCTGCAAAACGCCGTGGGCCTGGTCATTCGCCGCGATCAGTTCCCCGATCGGCTCTTTGCCCCAGCCAAACGCACCGACCTGTTGCCCGACGGCGCCAATCCCGTCTACGACAAGGAAATGGGAGCGGAAATCTTCAGCCAGGGCACGCTGATGCTGCGGGTGGTGATTCAGGTGAGCATGTTCCTGGCCATCCCGCTGATGGCGTTGTGCCTGTACATCAAGCCGGAGCTGGCCCCCTGGTATGTGAGCTATGTGGTGCTGTTCAACATGCTGGTCGGTCCCGTCTTTTCGGCCGGCAGCATCACCAGCGAGCGGGAGCGGGAGACGCTGGAGTTGCTGCTGACCACCATCATCACGCCGCATCAAATCCTGTGGGGCAAGCTGGTCTCCGGCCTGCGCGTCTCTAGCGTGCTCACGCTGTTCTTGCTGTGGCCGCTGCTGTTGGCCTGCTTGATGGTCTCCGATTACTGGCGCAATCTGCCCACGCTGGCGGGCTACGTCCTGCTGGTGCTCATCACGTGCGTCACGACCGCCACGCTGGCCTTGTTCTGCTCGACGCTGTTCCGCAAGACGTCGGTCAGTCTGATGACCAGCTATCTGCTGATCGTGACGCTGTTTGCCGCGCCGCTGGCCACGTCGAGTTTTGCCCAGACATTTTTTCCCAATGCGCCCACGACGCGCTTCGTGGAGCAGGCCGCGTTCGTGAGTCCCGTGGCCGCCGCCTTCACGCTGCCGCTGATCCTCGATCGTCCTGAAGTGGAGAACCGCGTCGGCAGTGTGCAGAGCTTTGCGTCGTTTGTCATCTTCTACGGCCTGCTCAACACCGCGCTCTTGAGCACCATGAGCTGGCTGTTCAACACCCGCTGGCGCGTGGCCTACTGATTCGACTACGCTAAGAGCGTGTCCGAGGTCACACAAATCCTGAGCGCCATCGATCCGAGACTGCCCCTCAACAATTTGCCGCGAATACGCTACACTTTGGCTGGTGCATACAACGCTGCGATGCAAGATCGAGGACGTGGCCAAATGGCATCCGTGGTTTTTCCTGGAACCACATATCGTCTCCTGCGCGGCAGTGCTTGCACGCTATGGCGATCCGCCAGCAACTTTCGATGTGGAATGTTCTGGCGTTGAGTCAGCGTGGCTAGGGTCCGCAGACCGTTTTCGCCTCGAAGTTTCCTGGTCGCGGAAGACGGCCGAGAAAGCCGATCGTCTGCGGGCAACGCTCCAGGCAAAACCGTTGATTGAGATGGCGTCTACAGCGCTGGTTCTAGTGCTTTCCCATCGCCTCCTTCGCCTCGGTCAACTCGACGTCACTCGTTACGGAGAGCGAACGGATTTTCGCTCGAGCGCGCGATCGTGTATGCTGGAAATCAGCGGCACCGAGTCACTCGATGAGCTTGGCCGCCGCCATCGCGAGAAAGTTCAGCAGGCGATGGCGAATCCGTTCGGGTGGGACAGCTATGTTGCAGTTTGCGTATTTTGCGATCGCGGACACCGCATTCGTTTATCCTTACATTGCACGAAGGAAAGTGACTGATGGCTAAAGCGAGTGTGCATACGAAGCAACTCAAACAGTTGATGGCTGAGAAATCGCGCCTGCTCTCCAAGGCCGAGGCTTTCGAGCAAATGGGGCTTGGGGAAACGGCTCAGCCCCTGTGGGCCACTGCCGCAAACTGTGAGGAACACATCGCGCCTCGATTAGATGTTCTGGGGCGGGATTTGGAGGCTGCCTTGCACCGGGTCAGCGCTGCCGGCTGCTATGAGAGATCGGGCGACGTTGTCCGCGCCGCCAACCTCTACCGCGCCGCTCTCGCGGGCCCGCTCAGCTCCGACGCCAAGACCGACGTCCAGAAGAAGCTGTCTGCCTGCCTCAAACAACTCAAGTGGGAAATTGCCGATTCGGTTGCCTGAGACCGCTTGCCTGCGGGCCAGAGCAATTTGCCAGCGTCCTTGTTTGGCAGAACGTGCAGACCGCGACGACGGAGACTTGACGCCGTTCGCGTGAGATCGGCACTGACTAACCTTTAAGAACTGTAGAAGGCATATCCCGACTCAGCCATGAGTGCCGCATCGAAACTCGCTCGTGAAACCACGGCATGGCAACGGTCTTGCCGACGAATTCGGGAGTTGCATCGATGTCGGGAATGCGAGTCAAAGACTTGCAAGCCGTCTCTACGTCTGAGCGCACCGGCCGATACCTGGCCTGCCACTTTGTGCAGTATCAGGATACTCGTTCTTCGGCGTGCCAAGGACGCCTTGCACTATGTTGTCATAGATGATGATCGGGGATGTTCACTGCTGCCACCAATTTGCCACTCTCAAATTGCTCTCGACGAACGGATTCGAGAATCCTCAGAACTGGCTCATAACGCTTTAGCCCTTTCTCAACGTCAAATCTCGTCCACAGAGTTCGTGCGATGCCATATCCTGTGCCCCTGCCCGATGGCCCGGCGGCCCGGGCAAGGGCGGCGAGCTTTGCGTTTTCATTCGAGTCTGCAAGGTCTTGGCAGATCAGTCGATCTCCGCCGAACCACGCCTTGAAATACTTCTCTGCGACTTTGTCGAAGTTCATTTGCCGCCTGCTCCCGCTGAGCGGAGATCGAGCCATGCCAAGCCACTTCGGTTATTTTATCAACGAGCCGAGGTGTGGGACATCCTGTGCGCCGGGCCTGGTTGACCGCAGCTCTTGACAGATTCTTGGGATTTTTCGGTCCCAACACGCCTTGTAGCCTACTTTCCGCTGGTCATGGGTTGAAATTCTGACGGATTTCGGGCGGTCGGGCAACGCCGGTGATGCGAGGATTGTTGCGGGCGCGCGCGGGACGGCAAGTGTCTAGCGGCGGCGGCGCGCGGCCGAAAAAGAGTT
>JBGTDH010000996.1:0-3337 GCA_041748435.1 Pirellulales bacterium | reverse complement strand
GACGTGAGCCTGCGCATGCAGGCCCGCGCCACGGCATAACCGGAAACCCGATCGAGTTACCGCGGCAGCGTGGTGCCGTTTTGCAACTGCACCAGTGTTTCGGTCGTGCCTTCCTGGACCACTTCGTGGTGCTGGTTGATGAGCTGCCGCCGCCAGGTGACCAGCCCGCGTCGCCGCCCCGGCGAGGCCTTGTCCAGAACTGTGGTTTCCACATGCACGGTATCGCCGACATACAGAGGGCGAGAGAACTTCCACTCCACCACCCGCACGAAGACGGCCGTGTCCATCAAGGGGCTGCGGCTTCCCAGCCCAGCCACCAGCGACATGCCCAGCAGGCCGTGGGCAATCGGCCGGCCGAACGGCGTTTGACGGGCGAACTCCTCGTCCAGGTGCAATGGGTTACGGTCGCCGGTCAGATCGGCAAACGCTTGCACGTCGGCTTCCTGCACCGTGCGATGGGGACTGCGCCACTGATCGCCCACGGCGACATCGTCAAAGCACAACGGCGCATCGTGCTGGGTTCCTTCCGCTGCGATAATCCTAGGCATACGGCCATCCTGTTGTCCGCTGCCCTCTCCAAAACCGGGCAGGTGGCCGTATGGTGGCGCGCCGCTGAAAATCCGTCAAGGAAAGTTAGCCGTAAATCGCTCAACGAAGCGCTTCGTGGCCGTTACAATCGGCTTAACTCCGATACTATGAAGCACGCAATGGCACGTTGGCCCCGAAACACCCGGACCACCCTCTTCACCTATCTAACGGTGTTTCTGCTGTTCCCGGTGCTTTGCCTGTTGGCGTATGCGTGGGTCCGGGGGTTTTAGAAGGATGAAGGATGAAGGATGAAGGATGAAGCAGAAAAGACACTCTTATCCTGTTTGATCCTGTGCATCCTGTCTGGCTTGTTTGATTGCGCGCACGGAGATTGCGATCACCAGGGACGTGTCTTCTGCCGCTGGCTGCTCCAGACGCACTTCGATGCGCGCGCCTTGGGGCAGGACTTGTGCCACTTTGAGACGCGCGGGGACTCCTTCGATCTGCCGGCAGGTCACCTGCGGCGTACCGTTCAGGGGCGGGCAGAACGCCAGATGACAATGCTCGATGCGCTGGCGGGCAGACAAAAGTACACGCACTTCCCCCTCGATCAGCTCGCCGCCATCCGGCATGCGACGCCGCGTGAGGTGCTGGAGCATGTCTGCCGAAAATCGCGGCGTGCGAGGCAGATCGATTCTCGGATGAGATCGAGAAAAGCGGCGTTGCAAGATCGCTTTGCCCCAGCCCGCCTGCAACGCGGCCGCAACGCACGCATCAAGGGCCACGGTTGCAACCAGCAGCACGACGCCTGCTACGCTCGTGCCAGGCACCCACAAGGCCAACATCAAGAGCAGCACCAGCGTGGCGGGTGTCCAGAGGATCGCCCAGTTTTTCGATCGCTGCGACAACCACGCGGCACGCACGAGACTGGCCGCGAACATGGCCACAAGCCCTGTCGCCGTCAGAGTGACCGGGGACAAAGGCTGGTCGAGCGCCCCCGCAGCGCGGCGCAGGAAGATTATGAAAACGCAGAGTGCCAGCAGCGCCGACACGGCCGCCAGCGCAACCCGTGCGGCCAAGCCGTGCGCTACTAAGGCGGCATCGCGCTGCACGCTCGTCAACGATGCCATAAACGCAGCGCCCTTTCCGTGGGCCGATCTAGTGCATTGTCACCATGGATCGAGTGACGTTGGACGATTCGGGTGGCCGGCGCGTAGTGTAGGCGGGTTTCTCCGAAACCCGCTGCCGGTCTCGGAGAGACCGGCCTACATTGGCAATACCGCCCGGAACGCCGATTCATGATCCATCACTTCATGGTGGACAAAGCACTAGCGACTCGCGGCCACCGCGCCGGCGGCTTCGCGGAGCTTCTTGGCCAGGTTGGTCCGCTCCCAGGTAAACTCCGGCTCGCTGCGGCCGAAATGTCCGCCGGCGGCCGTCTTGCGATAGATGGGCCGCCGCAGGTCCAGGTACTTGATGATGCCCGCCGGCGTGAGCTGGAACAGCTCCTGCACCAGCTCGCAAATGCGGCTGTCTTCAATTCGACCCGTCCCTTGCGTATCGACATGCACGCTCACCGGCTGGGCCACGCCAATGGCATACGCCAACTGCAGCTCGCAACGATCGGCCAAGCCCGCGGCCACCACCGTCTTGGCCACATGACGAGCCATGTACGCCGCGCTGCGATCGACTTTCGTCGGATCTTTGCCGCTGAACGCGCCGCCGCCATGCCGGCCCCAGCCGCCGTACGTATCCACGATGATCTTCCGACCCGTCAGGCCGCAATCTCCGTGGGGACCGCCTACGACAAACCGGCCCGTGGGATTGATGTGGTAGCGGATGTCGGTCGTGTCGAGATCGTCCGGCAGGCAGGGCTGCACGATGCGATCGATCACAAAGTTCTTGATCTCCTGATGGCTGACCTCGGGCGCATGCTGGGTCGAGACCACCACGGTGTCCAACCGCACGGCGCGATCGCCGTCGTATTCAATCGTGACCTGGCTCTTGCTGTCCGGCCGCAGCCAGTTGACCTCGCCCGCGCGGCGCGCCTCGGTGAGCCGGTTCAGAATCCGATGCGCCAGCGCAATGGGCATGGGCATCAGTTCCGGCGTGTCGTTGCAGGCGTAGCCGAACATCAGCCCCTGGTCGCCGGCGCCGATGTCCTTGCCGGAGGCGGCGTTCTCATCCACGCCCTGGGCAATGTCGGGACTCTGCCGATCGAGGCAGACCATCACGGCGCAGGTATCGGCCGCAATGCCCATCCGGTCGTCGGTGTAGCCCACCTCTTTGATGACCTGCCGCACCACGTCGGGATAATTCAGCACGGCCTTGGTGGTGATCTCTCCGGCGATCACGGCCACGCCGGTGGTCACCAGGGTTTCGCAGGCCACGCGGCTAAAGGGGTCTTGGGCCAAGAGGGCGTCCAGAATGCCGTCAGAAATCTGATCGGCGAGCTTATCCGGATGCCCCATGCTGACCGATTCACTGGTGAACAAATACTTGCCGGCGGCCACGTGCGCTCCTCCCAAGATAGGTACAACTGATTGGCGCGCCGCACTGGGCGCATGGCCGGCATTATAGGACCCCCGCGCCAATTGCGGCAAGCGGGTCGATCGTCATCCGGTTGACTCTATCTCACGTGAGCATTCTCTGTTCGGCGATGCCTTGCGCCCTACTTTCCGCTGGTCCTGGGGTGATTGTGCGGGGGTTTTCGGGGCGGGTCAATTGCCGTAGGTGGCGGGCTTGAGGCCGAGCAGTTGCACGACCTTGCGCTGCACGGGCGTCAGCGTGGTGAGCAGGATCAGGGGCT
>JBGTDH010000995.1:0-3328 GCA_041748435.1 Pirellulales bacterium | reverse complement strand
GTGTACTCGTGGTCTTCATCGGCGTGGATAGCCTTGGCCAGCGCGGTGTCGATCTCCACGGCCACGGTCCCTTCGGGGCCGATGGGCACTTCCGCATCGGCCACCACTTCCGGCGGTGTGTAACTGGCGGGCCACCACCAGGCAATGGGCCGCGGGCAACCCCAAGACCGCCAGCCGGGATACCAGGCGTAATCGTAGGAGTACCACCAGTAGCCCGCGCTGTAGAGCCAGTCCCAGGGGGCGGGCGGATACCAGCGCTCCGTGTACGCCGTGCGCGTGATCTTGTACTTCACCTTGGCGTTTACCACGGGAGCGCCGAAGTAATAGCGGGCCTCGATCTTGGCGGCCACCTTCTCGCCCAGCATCACCGGTTCCTTGGGCGATTCGACCGTAACCTCGAACTCCGGCTTCTTGTACTCCTCCACGCGGAAGCTGCTGCCTCCCATGTTTGGAATGTGAAGCTGATAGGCCCCCAGCATGGCGTCGCTGGGGAGCTCGAACGTGCCGTCGAAGCCGCCGTAGGCATCGGCCTTGTAGCTCTTCGTGAACACCTTCTGATGTTGCGGGTTAAGAATCTCCAACTGGAACGTCTGGCCCGCGTAAGGGGATGCGTCCGGCTGATCGTACTTGGCTTGTTGCACCCAGAACTTGAACTTCACCTCGTGGTTGGGTCGATACACGGGCCGATCGGTGATCACGTAGACCTTCGTCTCGTGATACTGCTGCTCCTGATAGCCGGCTCGCCAGACATTGGTGAAACCAAGGTAGGCCGAGCGGCCGTCCTTGCGGGCCGTGACCAGCCACTGGAAATCTTCGCCGCGCTCGCGAGCCGGCTGCGTGATCTGGCCGGTGGCATCGGTGAACTCGGCGAAGTTGGTGGTCTCGATGCGCACCATCCGCCCCGTCTTGTTGTCATGGACGGGTCGATAGCCGAAGAACTCCACGTTGGCGCGGGCCTCGGGAGCGCCGGTCACGGCATCGCCCACGAAATAGAGCGCCTTGCCCTCCAGCGGCTTCTTCACAATCGCCATGTCGGCCAACCAGACAATGGCATGACTCGTGTTGCCGCCGGCCATGCGGGCCGTGACCAGGAACGCGCCCCCTTGCTTCAGCGGCGTCTGGATGGTCACGCGCTTGTCGAAGTGCTGCGGCCGCGGCGCGAGTTCTTCGCTCCACTGCGCCACGCGCTGGCCCACGTACTGCTTTTGGTTCTCTTCAATCAGGCGATGTCCCAGATCCTGGATCTGCAGCTTCTGCCAATCGAGATCCTTGGGGCTGGAGCGCAGATAGGTTTTCACATCGTCCAGCAGCTTGGCCACATTGATGGCGTGGGCTTCGAAATTCACCTGCTTGCCGTTGCGGAAGCGGAAGTCGATCGTGGCCCCCTTGCCGGCCGGCTGGGCCAGCCGCGTCTCGAACATGCCCCAGTTGCCGGCGATCTGCTCCAATCTCTTTCGGCGATAGTTCTCCAAGCCGGGTCCGAAATGCTCGATCGCGAGCTTCCAATACTCGGCGGCCCGCGGATACTGGCGGCGGTTCTCAAACGTCGTGGCCAGAGCTTCCAGCGGCTGTTCGATGTGTCCCTTTTGCGGCTCGGCGATGATCTGTTGAAAGATCTTGATCGCATTGAACTCGTCGGGCAGCGTGAACCGCCGCACGCCATTGGCCAACCGGGCAATGGTCTCGTCTTCCTTTAACGTGTGCAGCGCATACGTGCCGCTCTCTTCGGGCTTGTCGTCGCCAGCGCCGCGGAAATACGGACCCAGATAGGCCAACGTCTGTACGCCAAACTGCTGCTGGAAGAAGGACGCCAGTTGCCAACGCACTTCGTTGCGGCGGGAGGCGTCCAGCTCCATCACTTGCAGCAGCGCCCAGCGCCAACGCTGGCCATCGTTGGCGGCTTCGGCCAAGGTCTTGGGGGCCGGGTAATAGATCGGCGTGCCGTCGGCATCGACCGGCGCGCCGCGATCGCTGCTTCCGTGATGCCAGCCCGGCTCGTAATCGGGAAGCTGCGTTAGATCGGTCGCGTACTGCAGCCGCCAGGCATTGCTATGCTCGCGGCCGCTCATCAAACGCCGCGCGAGATCGGCATGCATCTGGGCCGCGTCCGTCGTGGGGGCGTCTTTATCCTTGGCAATCAACTCCTGAGCTTTGAGGAGCAGTTGCAGGGATCGCACGCGATCGCGCTCCATTGAACTGACGTACTGCCCCCCCCCGCGGCGCTGACCGCGATGGAACTCGCCCGCCACAATAAAGCCGTGGCTTTCGCCGGGACCGAAGCTGTTGCCCGCGGCCCACAATAGCCGCCAGTTGGCTTCGTGCAGGGCCACGGCCTTCTCGCGCAGCTCGTCGATCTGATCTTGCCGGCCGAGGCGTCGCAGGCTATCGAGCGCCATCTTCAGATCGTCGCCCACTTGCCGCGCCGGCGTCTGGGGATCGAGCACCTGCTGGCGATACTTTTGATAGGCGTCCATAAAGTTCCCCGCATCGAACAACTGCTTGGCGGTCTTGGCGGCCGCCGTCGGCTCCGCACTCGGCCCGGAAGTGGCCACCATGCCTGCCAGCGCTGCCATGAGCAGGCCCAAACCGATCGAAGCAATCCGGTTCATAACCATCCTCCGCTAAGTTCCCTAGCGCCGCGAGCGAAGTCTCCTTGGCGGAGCGCACCACGACCTTCGCCGTCAATGTAGTGGATGCCCGGCCCCAACGGATAGTTCCACCCCAAGCCCCCAAAGCCTGAGCGGGGGCCTACAAATCCCGCGCGATACGAAAGCCGGTGATGGCAGCGGCAAAGTGGGGAAGCATGCGGGCACGCGAAGCGCTGCGGCAGAACGGTTCATTGAGATTCCACCCTCCGCCGCGAACGACGCGACGACTGCCGCTGTCCGGACCCGAGGGATCCGTCTGGGCGGCGTGAGCGCTCATGAACTGGCAATCCAGACGCACGCGGGCGACGACCACCTACGCCTGGAATGGGTCACCGTCGACCATCTGCGCGTGGTCCGGGGAAACGCAACGTGAGCGCCACGCAGCGCTCCGTCGGCTCGGTACGCCGGAGCGGAGCCCGTCGACCTGGTTTCGGCTATAATGGGGACCGAAGCATTTTGCCGATCGATCGCCACTGGCCTATGAGCCTAGGCGCTGGGGGCTTCTTGCGGGAAGCGGTCTTGGAGGGCTTGGACGGTCATCTCCTCGGTCCGCAGCACCTCCATGGCTTTCACCGCGGCGAGCGCGGCGGGAATGGTGGTGATGCACGGCACGCCGTGGGCCACGCTGCCGGCGCGGATGCGGCCTTCATCGGTGCGGGCGCCCTTGCCGGAGGGCGTGT
>JBGTDH010000994.1:0-4983 GCA_041748435.1 Pirellulales bacterium | reverse complement strand
TGCTGCGGATTGGAAAGAATGACGTAGGCGCGAGCACGGCCACGTTTCATTCCAACGCCGCCAACCCGTGGAAGCCGACGCCGCGGCTGGTGCGTTACGAGGCGCTCAAGATCAGCACGCAGGCGGGGCATCTGCGTCTGCGGCTGGTCAACGCTGCCGACGGCTCGCCGCTGTTAACGGCCAACGTCAAGGCAGGCTCCGCCGGCTTCGGCTCGCAGGAGAGGCAGCATGCCTTCACGCTGCCGGATCGCCGGGGCACGGTGGTCTCGCTGCTGCCCATCGAGAACCTCGCGTTCGTGGAAATCTCGCAAGGGAGCAACGCCCGCCTGAGCGTGCCCATTCCCATCACCGGCCCGCTCTGCGAAGTGACGCTGAAGGTGCCGTTGGACGAAACGGCCAAGGAACGGGGTGATTGGGAGCGGCGGCTGCGCTACCTGGTGCAGGACGTGAGCGTCTTGCAGACGGCGATCAACGCCCAGGTGCGCGACACGAATCAGATGCACGACGACAAGAAATACGAGGAGGAGCTGCGTCTGATCAAGGCCGTGCTGGCCGACGTGTCCAGCAGCCGCGCCTCCGCCGGCGATGCCAAAGACGGTCTCGATCGTGAGGCCAAGGACCTCAAGCTGCCTTCCAACACGCTGCTCACCTGGGTCGATTCCCAGGTGAAGGAGATTGCCGCCACCGAGAAGTCCCTGAGCAAGAAGGCCGAGGATCTTGATCAGATGATCAAGAAGACCGATGCCCAGTCGCGCGCCCAGGTGCTGATCAACGCCGGCGACGCCGCGGCCGAGACCGGCGATTATGCCGAGGCGCTCGACAAGTACGATCTGGCGATCAATGAGCAGCCCGACCAGCCCAAGCTGGCGGAACGCATCAAGAATCTGCGCGGCATCTGGACCATCAAAAGCCCCCAGCACGAGCAGGCCCGCAAGTTTGTCTTCGACCAATGGGCGCAGACGGAAGTGACGAAGCTGGCGGAGCAATTCGACCAGGCGGAGCAAGCCTTCACGCGGTTGCGGGACGTGGGCGATTACCTCACCGCGCAGCGCCTGTTAAAGGTGAACGACGAGCACATCGGAGCGACGTCGCAGGTCATCGATCTGCAGATTTCCAACGGCACCGAGCGCGACCTTGAGGACGCGGAGAAATACAAAGAGCTGCTGGAGAAGCTGGCCGATTTTCAGGCGCGCTTGGGCGAGTTTGTGGAGACATCTGCCAGCGGTGGCCAGCCGGCCGCCCCCGCAACGCCGGCGGCTGCGACTCCCGCAGCAGCAGCATCGGCGGAGGAAGAAACTCCGCCCGGGAAGAAATAGGGCATGGTGCGCCGAGAAGCTTTGTCCTCCCAAGCGTTGATCCTGGCCATGCTGCTGTTGGCCGTGGCGGTCTCGCTGGCGGCAGTCTGGTATCTGCGAAACTTGTCGCAGCGATCGCTCGCCTTCTGGGGAGCGGAGGCGGGCCAGCTTATTCTGCACGCCCCCGAGGTAGAATTGACGCGATGGACGGCCGATGCCCCCTCCGATGCGCTCGACATTTCCAAAGCGCCGGGGCTGACCAATCTGCGTCGTGCCTTGATGCAGGATGCCAGTTTCGATTGGCGTCCGACGCGGGCACAAGCGACTGAGAAATGGGACTACGCATTGCGGTTTAGCGACGAGCACCGCGAAGTCGAGTTGACGTTCTGTGTCGATCCGCCTTGCGCGGCGTTGCTGGGCAGCGCGACATGCATCGACACGCGGCCGATCGCCACGGGATTGCAGGTATTCTTCGAGGAGCAATTCCGCAAGTAGCTTCCGCCGTCAGAAAACTCCTTCACCGAAGCTGGGCGTCTGTTGGGGCGCGGCGACCTGTTGAACGCCCGCTGGCTGGGTCTGCCGCTGCACATGGTGCGGCGGGCGGTGCGGACCTTGCGGCCGTTGGGCCGGTTGCACGTGCGGCTTGTCCAGCGGGAGCGTATCGCGGCGCGCGGCCTCTTTCGATTCGTGCGTGCGGCGCGACGAGGCTTCCGTCTCGCTCAGGTCGTCCATCTCGTGGTCGAAGTCGTCGTAGCGCGATACGTAGCCGGGCAGCTTGGATACTTCCTGCTCTTTGCTGAACGCTTCGATCACCTTGTGCTGGATCGCCTCGCGGCAGGCCGAGTTGATCGGATGTGCGATATCGGCATACAGCTTGGCTCGCCCGTCTTCGTCCCGCGCGGCGCGATCTTCTTTCAGCCGACCGCCGCACTGGTTGCAATGCGCCGCACGCAGATGATTCTTGCAGCCGCACTGAGGGCAATGGGCCGTCAGCTTGCGGCTGGGCATGGCCACGAACGGGCCATTGACGCCACCGATGATCTTGAGGTCCCGAATCACAAAGCAATCGTCGAACGTAATGGAGCAAAATGCCTGCAAGCGTTCGCTGGGATCGTCCATCAGCTTGATGCGCACTTCGGTGATTTCCACGGCCGTTCTCCTGCGAGTGGGTTTGGTCCTTCAGGTGCAACTGCGAACGGCGTAGACCCGTCCTACGCCACGAGCCTCCAACTGCCGGGCAACGCGGCGGGCCTGGCGAGCGTGGCGACACAAGCCAAAGTAGCTGGTGCCGCTACCGCTCATCTGGTGCCCGAGCACGTCGAGCCGGTCGAACTCCGCTTTCAACGCTCCCATGATTTCGGTAAAACTCTCGGCGGCCGGCTGCAGGCGATTGACAAGCAATCTTCCCGCCCGCGCCAACCTCCCTTGTTGCAATGCTGCTACGATTTCCCCGGCATGCCGCGGACTTGTCGCCGGTCGGCAAGCGCGGTACACGTCGGCCGTACTCAAACTCTGCGGCGGCTTGACCACGACAAAGTGCAGCGACCCCAGTCCCGCGACCGGTTCGATCCGTTCGCCGCGTCCCCGGCACACGGCGGGGCCGCAGCCAAGGAAGAACGGCACATCGCTGCCGATTTCGGCCGCCAACTGCGCCAGTTCCAGCGGGGACAGGCGGGTGGCCCATCCCTGGTTGGCCGCCAAGAGTGCGGCGGCCGCGTCGCTAGAGCCTCCGGCCAGTCCGGCGGCCATCGGAATGCGCTTGACGAGTTGCACGTCCGCGCCTTGGGTAACGCCCGCGCGGGCACGCAACAACTCGCAGGCACGCACCACCGTGTTTGCGGTTCCCTCCGGCAAGGTTTCCTGTGGGGAAGCACCGTGCTCCCCGCCACCTCCGGCCCAGCGGCAACTCAGGCTCACAGGGCCCGAGGCCCGGGGTTGAAAGTGCAACGTATCGTAGAGATCGATGGGACACATGAGCGTTTCGATCTCATGAAACCCATCGTTACGGCGGGCCAGCACCTCCAGGAACAGGTTCAGCTTGGCCGGCGCCCAGACCTCCCAGCCGGAGTCTGTGGAGCGCACTTGCATCGAACTAAACCATTCCCTTGGTGTTCCCGACGCACTCGAACTCTTGTATGTTCGTGCCGAAAATCGGCCTGTCGTTGTTGAGACTTCGATTAACCGTTCCCGCCGACTCCGCATCCTGCGGCCGTTGCGGAAACCCTGTCGATCCAAGGTGAATCGTATCGGCAAGGGAAAATTTGGTCAATTGCAACCGATTGCATTTTGCTAGCGTCGCCACATTTTCCCGATTCAAGACTCTGCGGTTGAACTTTCCGGCGGCTCCATGGCGTCTTCTTCGTGCACGCCGGCGATGGATTTAAGGAACAACTCCATCGAAGTGCAGCGTTTGTCGCGGTCTTGCTCTACGCACCGCATAAGAGCGCGGCCGAGCGCGGGATTGATCTGCGGGCGGTACTTGGTGATCTCCGTGGGAGGCGTGGTGGCATGCATCATGGCGACATCCCCCTTGGCCCCGCGCGACCAGGGAAGCTGCAGGGTCATGATCTCGAAGGCGGTGACGCCAAAGGCAAACACATCGACGCGCTGATCGGTCGATTGCCGCCGCACTATCTCCGGCGCCATGTAGTTGGGGTTGCCGGTGCGATTGCCCGGTTGCATGAACTCCGGCGTGGCCGGGACGGCCAGACCAAAATCGATGATTTTCAACGTCCCCTGCTCGGCATCGATCATCACATTGCGGGGGCACATATCGCGATGGATGTAGCCCGCCTCGTGGATGGCCTTGAGGCCCTCGGCAATTTGTCGAATCAGAGGGATGCGCAATCCCTCCAGCATGGGATCGCGGCTCTGCAGCAAGATGTTGAAGTTCGGTCCGTCGATGTATTCCATCACCAGGTAGGGCTCGCCTTGTGTGGTGATTCCGTGCTCGAAAGTCTTCACGAGGTTGGCATGATTGAAGGCCAGGGAGATTTCGCCCTCGCTGGGTTTCTTCAGTCCCTTGAAACGGGCCTCGAAGGCGTCGCACTTCTCCTTGTCCAGAACTTTCACGCCCACAATCTGCCCGGTCTCGCGGTCGCGGGCCTTAAAGAAGTTGGACATCGTGCCCGCGGAAGATTCCTTGAGCACCTCGAACCGCTTCCGCACATCGACGCGTTTGCGGAATGTGGCGCGTGGCCCGTCGGGGGCCTTCTGCTCCTTTTCCCCCTTGCCGCCCATCATCGATTTCAGACTATCCAGCAATCCCATCGTTTGTCCTTCCCTACTGCATCCCCACGCAGAAGTGCCTCCGCCGCACGCTCCGTGTGTGCATTATAGACGGGCTGCGCAAATTGAAAGGACCTCGCGTCCAAGGGGTGGGGCCTTCCCAACGCGGCGAAGGCGTGGATTCTGGCGAAATCAGCGCGAATGAATTGACAATTGCTCTGCCGCCGCATTCAATCGGGGAACAGAGGCCACGATGCGTGCCGGGGCCGCAGACGTCGTGCGGAAAGAGATACATGAAGATATCGATTGCGTGTGGTCAGTGCGGTAAGCAGTATCAGGTCAAGCCGGAATTAGCGGGCAAGAAGGTGAAGTGCCAGGACTGCGGCACGCCCATGTCTGTGCCCGCCGCAGCCGCGGCAACCGGCGGAGCGCCTGCCAAGCAGCCCGGCGCTAAGGCCCA
>JBGTDH010000993.1:0-7679 GCA_041748435.1 Pirellulales bacterium | reverse complement strand
CAGCTCCGCCAGTCCGGACTCGGCCGCCATCGCCGCCTGGACCAGATCGGCCGACCAGCGGCCTTGTCGTTTGGCCGCTTCCAGCGATTCGCCCGTGAGCAGCTCTACCGAACGGACGCCCGTCTCGCCTCCGCGGCGATGTTCTACGATCGATTGCAGCACCTCCAAGGCATGAAAGTCGTAACTCTCCATGCCGCCGCCGTGGATGCTGACCACTTCTTCCACTTCTGCCCCAGGAGGCAAGTCCCAATCGGGCCGCCGCTGCGCCAACGGCACGCTGCTGCCCGCCATCAAGGGAAAGTTGTGCTGCCGGGCCGTGTCGTACATGGCCTTGGACCAGTCCCAGCGGTAAGACAGATGCTTATCGTTGAAGAAGGGCACAAAGCGGCCGCTGCGCTGCATCACCGCCACACTCTGATCGAAAAACTCCTTCCGCGGATATTGCCGCTGCCCCAACTGATTCAGCGGGTATTCGCCATGCTCTCCGATCGACAGCACGGCATCGACCGCCAGCGTCCGGCCCCCCAGGCAGAGCGCCTCGTCGATCGACTTATACAGCGGAATCTTGAATCGCTGCGACGCCGCGCGGGCCATGTCTTGCTTGGGAAACTGATCGGCATAGAACGAAACAACATCCACTCCCGGATCGACTAACTGCCCGCGAAACAGATAGGGCTTCAGAAAGTTCTCCAGGATGTTGTAGGCGTGCGACCGCAGCCGGAACTCGGTGAAGATGGCCGCCACCTTGGGACGCACCGCCGGCGCGCCCGCGGCGGATCCGCATAGCGTCATACCCGCGGCCAATGCCGAATGGGCCAGAAAATCGCGACGAGTGAAGTTCATGTTTCTGGCCCTATTGATGCTTGATACAGGATTACTTGTAGTAGGCGAACACCAGGAAGGCAACCTCCAAGAGCTCCACGACCCAGGCCTACGGCAGCCTGCGGCCTGGGCTGGCGGAAACGGCCTTTCAGGCCGGACCACGGAGGCGCAGGGGTTGCACGTGCCATCGCGGGAAACGATGATGGCAACGCTCTCGCGTCTACCGTTCACCTCTCTCTGGAAACCTGACCATGCGATTTCTGGCAGCGGTTCCGACCTTGTTATTGTTGCTGTGCGGGCTGGCTGCTGCGGCCGACGCCGCCCAGCCCAACGTGCTGTTTATCGCCGTCGACGATCTCAATCATTGGGTGGGCTACCTGGGGCGCAACCCGCAGACCAGCACGCCCAATATCGATCGCATGGCCAGTCGCGGCGTGCGGTTCACACGCAGCTATTGTGCGGCCCCGGTCTGCAATCCCTCCCGCGCGGCGCTGATGTCCGGCCTGCGGCCTTCGACTAGCGGCGTGTACGACAACAACGACGATTGGCGCCAACAGATCAGCCAGGACTTGCCGCTGACCACGACCTTCCGCAAAGCGGGCTACTACGTCTGCGGCGCGGGCAAGATCTATCACGAAGCCTATCGCCGCGAGGCCGAATGGGACGACTATCTCGAAAGCTCGGGGCGTGATCCGCAACCCACCGGAGACACCGGCGTGGGCGGGATCAAGTTCGCCCCGCTGGATTGCAAGGACGAAGACCTGCGCGAATGGAAGATCGTCGATTACGGCATTCAGCAGTTGCAGAAGAAGCACGACAAGCCCTTCTTCGTGGCCGTGGGCCTGCATAAGCCGCACATGCCCTGGAACGTGCCGCGCAAGTATTACGACATGCATCCGCTGAAGGAGATCAAGCTGCCGCCGTATCGCGAGGACGATCGGTCGGACCTTCCGCCCGCGGGCGTGAGGATGGCCCGGCCGGAAGGCGATCACAAGGCCATGCTCGATTCCGGCCGCTGGAAGGAAGCCATTCAAGGCTATCTGGCGGCGATCAGTTATTGCGACGCCATGATCGGCCGCTTGATGGAGGCTTATGATAAATCTCCGCAGAGAGACAACACCATTGTGGTGTTCTGGTGCGACCACGGCTGGCACCTGGGAGAGAAGCATCACTGGCGCAAGTTCGCGCTGTGGGAGGAAGCCACACGCGCGCCGCTGGTGTGGATTGTGCCGGGCGTGACCAAGCCCAACATGGTGTGCGATCGCACGGTCGATTTCATGAGCATCTATCCGACGCTCACCGATCTATGCGGCATCGCCACGCCCAAGCACGTGGAGGGTCCGAGCATCAAGCCGCTGCTGGCCGACCCGCGGGCTGCCTGGGATCGACCCGCCCTGACGACGCACAACTACAAGAACCACGCGGTGCGCACCGAAGACTGGCGATACATTCGCTATGCCAACGGCGATGAGGAACTGTACGACGAGAAGGCCGATCCGCACGAGTGGACGAACGTGGCCAGTAAGCCGGATAACTCCGCTCGTAAGTCGGACTTGGCGAAGTTCATGCCGACAAAGAATGCGCCCGATGCATCCGACGCGGCCGGGGGAGCAGGTGCTCCCAAGGGGAAAAAGGCGGCGAAGAAAGCTGCGAAATAGAACGGAGTAGAGTACAGGTACTGAGTACTGACTACTGACTACTGACTACTGACTACTGACTACTGACTACTGACTACTGACTACTGACTACTGACTACTGACTACTGACTACTGAGTAACCTGACTACTGAGTACGCCTGCCCGTTGTTTCGCTACACGGTATCGCTCGTGGAGAATCGATCGATCTCGGCCTCGGCCTGCTCTTTCGCGTATCCATAGCGAGATTGCAGCTTGCCAGCGAGCTCGTCGCGCTTCCCGGCGATCACGTCGAGGTCGTCGTCCGTCAGCTTTCCCCATTGCTGCTTCACTTTGCCTTGGAACTGCTTCCAGTTCCCTTCCACTCGATCCCAGTTCATAGCGTGTCTCCTCGTGCCAGTCTGTGAGAGCTGCGTTTCGGTGAGGCCCGGGTCAGACCGCAGTCCAATCGTCCGACGCCTCGTTATGCGTTTGCACGCCAAGCTCCTCGTTGGTGGCCGTATGTAAATGGCGATAACTCCAGTCGCCGTTCTCGTTGCGAAGCTGGTAAACCGCCAATCGATTTCGCGGTTGGCTGACATTGCGCGGCAGGGGCATCGCCACGCGCGAAGCTAACTCGTTGGGGCAGCCGCTGATGTTGCGTCGGCGACCATTCAGCGGGCCGCCCACAAAGCGGAGCGAAAAGTGGGGCGATTGCATGGATGTCCTTTCTTGGTTGCAAGTCAGGCACTCCGGAAAGCAGTTTTGATGCCAATCGCGCGATGAATGATGAACGGCCGTTGCGGGCGGTAGTGCCAATGTAGCCCGGTCTCTCCGAGACCGGCAGCGGGTTTCGGAGAAACCCGCCCACATTACGCGCCGGCCACCCGAAGCGTCCAACGTCACTCGGTTCCTGGTGACAATCCACTAGTTGACGCAATGGCCGTATGCTACGAAGCCAGCCTGGTTTGTTGCCAGCCGCGCAACACGGCCCTGATCTGGACTTCGTTAGCTTGCTCTAGGGAAAGCGGGAGAGAGCGAGTACCCTCATCCCCGGCGCACGTTGCCGTGGGAAGAACGCGGTGGAACGTCTTTCGCATTGTGCCGATTGAATGCAGGAGTCCTGCGCCGCAGGCCGATTCTGATGCAGATTCCAACCTTCGACACCGCACAGCAGGCCACGATGCAACCCGCGGCAAGTTTCGCAGAGCGTCTGTTGTGGCGACTGGGCGTCCTCAGCCCCCTGCGGCCGCAACGCCTGAAGCTGGCAGTGCTGGCAGGCATTATCGGCTTCCATACCCTCGCCCTCGCCGGCTGTATTCCGTGGCTATTCTCCTGGTCGGGCGTGGCCTGGGCTGTCGGCGGCGTGTACTTGTTTGGCATGCTCGGCATTAACCTGGGGTTTCATCGCCTGCTGACGCATCGCGGCTTCACCTGCCCGCGCTGGCTGGAGCACGGCCTGGCGCTCTTGGGGTGTTGCTGCTGGGAGGGAACACCGTTGCACTGGGTCTCGTTCCACCGGATGCATCATCAGCATTCCGATGAACCCCCCGATCCGCACAGCCCCAAGGAGAGTTTCTTCTGGGCCCACATGGGCTGGTTCCTGATCCACGATCCGGAAGTCTCCAACCGCGGCACCTACTTGCGTTACGCGCGGGATCTGTTGACCGATCCCTTTTACATGTGGCTGGAGCGGCCGCGCGTATGGTTCAGCATTCACGCCGCGCAATGGTCTGCGTTTCTCCTGGGCGGCGCCCTCGTGGGAGGGCTCTCGACCGGCACGCTGGCCGGCGCGGTGCAACTTGGCCTGAGCTGGCTGGTGTGGGGCGTGCTCGTTCGCATGGTGGCCATCTGGCACATCACCTGGTCGGTAAATTCGCTCACGCACATGTGGGGCTATCGCAACTTCGAGACCCGGGACGACAGCCGCAACAACTGGCTCGTGGCCCTGTTGGCCAACGGCGAGGGTTGGCACAACAATCATCACGCCGAGCCGCGCTGCGCCGCCCACGGCCGCCGCTGGTGGGAGTTCGACATCTCCTACCTCACCATCTGCGCCCTGGCCCGCCTCGGTCTGGCCGCCGATATCGTGCGACCGCGCCAAGCGGGCACGCCGCAGGACGAATCGCCCCCCCGCCAGATCGCCGCCTGATCGGCGTTGCCGAATGTTGCGAATCGCGGGGCATCCCCTCACATCGCCTCATCGCCTCACGCGAAGCTTGACTTCGCGTTGCGCAGGTCGGCATAATGCGGAAGCTCTCGTGCCTCCAATTGGCGCGGCGCACTCTGAAATAGGAGGTGTTCCGTGGCGCGTTTTCGTCAAAACCTAGGCTTCACACTCGTCGAGTTGCTGGTGGTAATTGCCATCATCGGCCTCTTGATCGCCCTGCTCTTGCCCGCCGTGCAGGCAGCGCGGGAAGCCGCCCGCCGCACGCAATGCACGAACAACATGAAGCAGATCGGCCTGGGGCTGCAAAACTACCTGAGTGCTCGCAAAGAGTTTCCGCCGGGCACCGTGGGCAATGGGGGCGTTGCGCCTCCCGCGCCGGACATGCAATTTGGTTGGGCCGCGCTCACGCTCCCCTACATGGAGTTCGATAACGTACACGACCGGTTTCTGCTCCATAACACGATTCCCGGCTTGTTGTCGATGCAGCGAACCTTAACTTCGGACCCCAACGTGGGCCGTGCAATTCTCAATGCGTTTCTCTGCCCTAGCGACTCGACGGCGGCCACGTCGGGGCTGAACGAGGAGCGATACTTTACCCAGGGGATACCAGGCGCGGGCCCCGCCGTTCCCAACCGGTATCACCCGGCCCGCTCGAACTACCCTGGCAATGGCGGCAATGCCGGTGGCACCGGCTTGTTTGAGAGGACCCAGATTGGCACCGCGCCCAAGAGTATCAAGGTGAACGAGATTCTGGACGGTACGGCCTATACCCTGGCGGCGGGAGAGCGCGCCACCATCGGCCCTAAGAAAACTGCGTTCCTGTGCAAAGCCGCACTTTGGATTGGAATAAGCACGGAGAACGCGCGTGTCGACAACGAGGCTATAATCGGTTACACGCTCTACCAAATGCAAGATGGAACGTCAGGCACCGGAGTGCCAATTCCCGAGCAAGCCTTTAGCAGCTTGCATCCCGGCGGCGCGAATTTCCTGCTTTGCGATGGCTCGGTGCGGTTCATCCGCGAGTCCATTGCCTGGACGTCCACCGGCACGGTTCCCTTGAGCGTCTACAACCGCTTGGGCGATCGCAAGGACGGCTTGCCTCTAGGTAGCGATTTCTAAGCACGATTCGAGGCAACAACAGCCCGAGACCAGAGGAACGCACCATGCGGAGTCTGCGCATTACTCTGTTGCTATTGGTCGGTTCGATTATGGGTTGCTCCGAGGATGCAGCCACAATTTTCAAGCGACATGAACAATCGCAACAGGCGGCCGCCGATCAGATCAAGGCCGCCGGCGGCGAGGCCTCCCAAAAGACGTACCCCTTGGGTGAAGCTTGGGTGGTGAAACTGTCAGGAGTCAAGCTGACCGACGAAATCTTTGAGAGCATCAAGGTCTTGCAACGCGTGGCCGAGTTGGATCTAAGCAAATCCTCCATCACCGATGTCGAGATGCCGCGCGTTGTGGAAGCATCCGGGGGGATGTTGTTCAAGCTCAATCTAAGCGACACGGCCGTGACGGATGGCTGCGTCCCCGCACTCACCGATCTCGTGCTGCTGTCCGAAGTCGATCTCGCCGGCACCAAGGTGAGCAAAGGCGCTATCGCCAAGATGAATGAGGCTCGAAAGAAAGATCCGAAGATCATGCCGCAATTCAAGACAACTCGCGCCAAGTTCTAGCGGTGTTACGGTGCCGCATCCCTTGGCAAAAAGACCGGCAGCAGCGCCGGGTTCGAGCGCACACGCTCATACAGGCGCTGGGCAATCAGGCGATGTCCCAAGGCGTTGGCGTGGTGATCCAGAGGATTAAGCTTCACCTCTTCGGTTTGCCCCTCTGGCCAATCGGTCAGGTCCACCGTGGTAAAGTCACCTTGTGTCGCGAGTCCCCGCATGTAGTTGGAATGCGGCGGCGCGTCGGCGATGCCGGGGATCGGAAGATAGACCCACACCGGCAAGATGCCGCGGCCGCGGCAAGCGGAGACGAGATCCCGATAGGTGCAAATCAGGATCTGTTGTGCATGTTGGTCCAGGAGCAATTGTTTCATGCCCCAAGAAGTGCGATCGTTAATGCCCACGTCGCGAAGCAGGTCCTCCAAACGAGCAAACGGCAGCTTGTCTCCGCGATACAAGGACGAAGCGAGGTGTTTGGCCAAGCCCATCAGCTCGTCCTGATGAGCGAAGTAGTACATGGCATCGGGCTGAAACTCAAACACCTTCTCGTGGATCATCATCCAGCGATGGATGGCATAGTAGCGGCCCACGCCAAAATTCAGCAGCTCGATGCGTTGTCCGCCGGGCTGCTGCTCCGCCCGGAACCGCTCTTCCAGCAGCACCGAGAAAACCTCCTGATCGCGGACTCCGTAACCCATCACCACGCTGGACCCCACCAGGGCGATGCGATAGGTGTGAGGCGGTTTTTGCTTGGGCCGATCCCGATCACGCATCCCCCATTGATTGACCGTGAGCGGCGCGCCCCCGATCTCGCCGGTCCAATTCGGAATCAACTCGAGTTCCAGCATGTCGTCGCGATCGCGCGTCATGGCGGCGTAATTTAGATGCTGGCCTTCGGGCGCCCGGCCAGGTCCGCCTAGAAACGCCTGCGATTGGAGGCTGGCTTCCGTGATTTCTTCGTAATACCCGCGCACCAACTGGCTGGCCTCCAGCAGCGTGGGGAGATCTTGCTTGAGGGTCGTGAAGACCTGCGCCATCTGCGGCGCGTGGGGTTGATAAATCTGAGTCTGGCTGGCGAGCGTCAGAGCCACGAGCAGCACGAGGTTGGCCATCCTCGGCACGCCGCCGGCAGCAAGCGAGTCCTGCCATCCCCGCGTCTCGCTCTGGTGCGCCAGCCAGGCGGCGGCTACTCCCAGCACCACCGCCCCCCCGACGATGCCCGCCAGCCAGGCGAACGTGGCCGTCAGGTCCAGTTGACTCAGGGCAGAGAACTCCAATCGGGAGAGCAGCCAGGGATGTGTCCATCGGCCCCAGAACAAACTGACCGCGGTGAACATGCCCAGAGTTTGCAACGCGCGACGCGCGGCAAGGGCCAGCGACCAAGCCGGCGGAGACGCGGCTTGACGC